>JALWSJ010000028.1 GCA_026993705.1 Flavobacteriales bacterium | reverse complement strand
CATTCAACCCGCGTTAGGGATAGGAACGGCATCCTTTTGGTTTGTTTGCTTTATGCAAACCAAAAGATATAGTGGATAGCCCGACCCCGATATGCAAAACAACCGTTTCGCGAGAGCGATATGTTTGTTTTGCATATCGGGGGAACGCCCTAAAAAAACAGATACAAAACATTACTATTATTTTATTTTTACATACATTTGGCATCATCATTTTTCTGTTAGCTTTTTTACTATGGTTAACAGTTTTTATCATAAACTTAAAATATCATGATTAGAACTATCTTATCTTTTGCTCTTGCTTCTGTATTATTAACAGCCTGCAATAACGACTCAAATATTGACGCCTCAACGGCTGAATCCGGAAATAAAACAACCGAAATCATCAACCAATTAAAAGAGGAAAATCAAGAATTGAAAACTGAAATCAGGCACAAAGATTCTACCTTAACGCAATATATTTCGTACATCAATGAAATTCGTTCCAACCTTGACCTTATAAAGGAAAAGCAAAAATTTATCATTAACAAGAAAATGCACGCCGAGAATTTAAAGGCGGATGACAATGACTTGGTGGAAGAAATTAAACTTTTGGGGCAATTGATGGCTGAGAACCATAGTAAAATCAACCACTTAAAAGCTAATCTAAAGGATGCACACCTTAAAATGGATGGTTTGGAAGATATGATTCTTTCGCTTAATGAGGATGTTGAAGAAAAAAATATGGAAATCTTTCAGTTACAACAGGAATTAGAAAATGTTGATGCTGCTTTTTCTGAATTATTTGAGGCTTATACTCAAAAAACCACAATGCTCAATGAAGCAAACACCAAATTACATACAGCGTGGTACACGGTTGGCACTAAATCAGAATTATTAGAAAACGAGGTTATTACCAAAGAAGGTGGCGTTTTGGGCGTTGGGGCAACCAAGGAACTCAAAGACGATTTTAATAAGTCCTATTTTACAGAGATTAACACCGACGAAGTAAAGGAAATACCTTTGGGTAGTAAAAAAGTTGAACTCATCACTAAACACCCTTCTTCTTCTTACGAACTAATTGGAGAAAACCCGGTAGAAAAACTAGTTATCAAAGATGCTGACAGCTTTTGGTCGGTTTCTAAATTCTTGGTAATCATGGTGAAATAAACGCTTAAAAAACTTAAACCATTCCATACCTTCCGTTTTTCATACCATCGCACAATGACTTTTAGAGAAATTATTGATATAGCAGGTTGGCGGGTTTCTAAGCTAATGCCTAAAAAATGGAAGACTAAATGGTTACTTCTCTTTTTTATTGGCTGTTGGCTCATCATCTTTCGTGAACCTATTTTGCGTTCCATCGGAGATTTTTTAATCACGGAAGACAAACCGGAAAAAGCAGATGCGATATTTGTATTGGGAGGCAATATTGTCGATAGAAGTACGCACGGAGTATATCTCTTTCAAAAAGGATATGCCAACAAAATCATTCCCCTTGGTGAGAACATCGAGAATGCACTATTAGCCACCAACAACGCAAAACCCGATGCAGTATTATCTCAATATTTTATGGTTAATGAATTAAACACGCCGGACAGCGTCATTACACCTTTAGTAAAAGGAACAAGCACCAAAGAAGAAGCCGATGCTATTTTAGACTATTCGCTCAAGCATCATTTTAATAAAATAATCGTTGTTTCCGACAAATTTCACTTACGAAGAATCAGCCGAACATTCAAAAAACCATTCAAAGAAAAAGGAATACAAGTATTGCTAAGCGGTGCTCCCAACTCATCTTACAGAGAAGATTATTGGTGGAATTATGAACCGGGCTTGATTATGGTCAACAACGAATATGTAAAACTTCTTTACTACGCCGTTAAGTATTGAAATATTTTGGGCGTTCCTATCCCTAACGCCAGACTGTCTAAAAACTAATTAAAAAAAGTTATTAATTCTGTGTAAATTGATTAGTATATAATCTGTTTTTTTTGCATGCTTTAAGCATGAGTTATATTACAGGATTTGACAGACAACAAACGGTTTTAATACCAGAGACAATAGACTTATTAATTGACAAAAACAATGAAGTTAGATTTATAGATTCATTTGTCGATTCACTCAATATTGTCGAGATGGGATTTAAAGATGTTCGCCTTAATAAAAATGGAAGACCACCTTTCAACCCCAAAGATTTACTAAAACTTTACATTTACGGATACCTCAATAAAATTCGTTCTTCAAGAGGGTTGGAAAGAGAATGCAAATGGAATTGATATGGTTAATGAGAGGACTTGTTC
>JALWSJ010000027.1 GCA_026993705.1 Flavobacteriales bacterium | reverse complement strand
ACTACGTTATGTACCTATGACCGCTAATCGTGTTACAGGTATCGTTTCAAGAGGAGGTTCTATTATGGCAAAATGGTGCTTAGCACATCATAAAGAAAACTTCTTATACACTCATTTTGAAGACATCTGTGAAATTATGAAAGCCTACGATGTTGGTTTTTCATTAGGCGACGGACTTAGACCGGGTTCTATTGCCGATGCAAACGACAGAGCACAATTTGCCGAGTTAGAAACCTTAGGAGAACTAACCAAAATTGCGTGGAAATACGATGTGCAAGTGATGATAGAAGGTCCCGGACACGTACCGATGCAAATGATTAAGGAAAATATGGATAAAGAACTTAGAGACTGCTTCGAGGCTCCATTTTACACCTTAGGACCTTTAACACAAGATATTGCACCAGGTTATGACCATATCACTTCGGCAATCGGAGCGGCTAATATTGGATGGTACGGAACAGCTATGCTTTGTTACGTTACTCCAAAAGAACACTTAGGATTACCGAATAGAGATGATGTAAAAGAAGGTGTTATTACTTATAAAATAGCCGCACACGCAGCAGATTTAGCCAAAGGATTTCCAGGTGCACAAATCAGAGATAACGCTATGAGTTTAGCTCGTTTTGAATTCCGTTGGGAAGACCAATTCAACCTTTCGCTTGACCCTGATACGGCAAGAGCTTATCACGATGAAACCTTACCAAGCGATAATGCCAAGGTTGCTCACTTCTGCTCGATGTGTGGACCTAATTTCTGCTCGATGAAAATCACTCAAGACGTTAGAGATTACGCCAAAGAACACGGTTTGGACGAAAAAGAAGCCTTAGAAAAAGGAATGCAAGAAAAAACCGAAGAGTTCTTTGAGAAAGGGGCAGATATTTATGTAGCTCCAGAGAATTAATAGGAGAATAATTAGTAGGGCGTTCCCCCAAAAGCAAAAAAGTGCGTTCTCGATGAGAGAACGCACTTTTTTGCTTTTGGGGTCGGGCTATCCACTATATCTTTTGCCTGCCATAAAGGCAAGCAGGCAAAAGGATGCCGTTTCTATCCCTAACGCATAACTTAAAACCGTTGCAAAACTCATTATACAAAAATATTCAAGGCTAGAGAAATTTTTTAACCGCAGTTATCGTGTTGATAATGAGTACCCCCCCCAATACAAAAAGTACACCCAAAAAAAAAGCACAAAAACCACCCGAACCCCACGAATAACAAAGCACACAGTATAAAAAAGAGCGGTATTGCTACTTGAAACGAAATGTACATTTTTTTCCATTTTTACCGAAAAAGGTTCATTTTAGGTTCATTTGAGAGACAGGCACATCACCATAGTGGGAATTATGGACGTGTTTTAAGCCGTTCCGTTCCTATTATTACCGCTATACCCCCATTATACCTATAAAACACCGTTTAATCACCTTTTATTTAGCCTCTTTTTTGAGGCTTTTTTTGTGCCTTTATTTTACCTCTTTTTATGTGCCTTGATTTTATCCAAAAAAAACATTTTTAGATTTGGGCTGACAGTTGGACTGACAGTTGGGCTGACAAAACAAGGCAGAAATAAGCACGAAAAAGGGGGAATAAAGCCAAAATAATCACTTTTTGGCACAAAAACACCGCTTAAAAGGGGGCTAAATGCCACTTTTTAACACTGAAAAGGGGGGCTTAACACCATATTTTAAAAACATATATCATTGATACATAGCGAAATAACTCTAAACAAGTAGGTTTTAGGGTCTGCAACGTTGCACATTTCGTTTTCATTCATTCTTGACGTATAGTCCCGACCACCAACGCTATATTGAGTATTTCCTCTTTGGGAATGTCAAAGGGGGCATAATCTTGATTGTCTGATACGGCAAGAATACAATTATCCTTTTTACTTTGGTTTATCCGTTTAACTAACACGCCTTGTTCTTTGGTTGCTATTACATGAACCTTATTCCATTGCAAAAACTTACTATCTGTAATCATTCGACAAGCAATCACATCACCACTATTATAAGTAGGATGCATCGATAATCCTTTTACACGAATCATAAAATCTACGTTATGAAAATCAGGCACAACATAATATTCCATTATATCGTGTTCCATAACACTAACACTACCAGCACTAATTCCCGCTACAGCTTCGCAAGGAATTAAAGGTATTCCTTGTTTAGGTATTACTTGACTGTCTTTATTGATTGGTTCTTCTACTACAGGATTTGTTTTCTTAGATAGATTATCGTTTTGTATTAGCATATCTCCTTTTCCAGTTAGTAGCCAATAGGGATTTAAAAAATCACATTTTTTGAATAATAATTCCGTATCGAACGTATTCCTTTTGTTCCACATTGATAGTGTGGTAGGTTTTATCCCCAAGAAATCCGCAAAATCTTTCGATTTAGAGATTCCTAGATAGTCTTTTATGGAGTTTAACATCTCAGATTTATTCATCTTAATATTTTTTTATTCACTTTTTTTGAATATTTATGTTGATTATTCAAAAAATGTGAATATATTTGTGCCGTAACCAACAACCAAAACTATGAAAAAAACAAACACACCCGACAATGAACCATTATTTCCTAAGGAAGTGAGGAAGAAATTGAACTATTCCATAATAGCAGAAAAGTGCGGAGTAAGCTACGAATATACGATGAGAATTATCACGGGAAGAAGAAGAGTTCATTCACTAAAATCAAAAAAAGTGAAGGAAACTGCTGAGAAATTCCTAAGAACAATAGAAGAATTATAAAAACCACCTGTTATGTTTGGATACTACAACGATACATTGGTTATAAAAGCATCCGCACTCTACAACAAAGAGATGTGGGATAGCATCCGTAATTTAGACAAGCGAGTGCAACGCTATTTAGAAGAAGAAAATCAAGAAGCGTTTATGCAAGCAATGACAGAGTTGCAATACCTAAAGATGCAATATAAGTTACATCCCGAAACGTATATGACCAAATCTAAGTATGAGCAGGACTGTTACAGAAAGAAACTAAATCGCATCAAGAAAGGCGGAAACGGCAGAAGTGCCTTAGTCGAATGGGAAAGTATCGATATATCTATCCGCGAGCGAATAATAGAGCAGATAGGTTACGATCCTAAAGACCGAGGAAAGCCCAACAGCTTTAAAGATAGTATTGTAATAGATACGGAGGCGAAGGAGTTTTTTGAAGAATATAGGAAATCAAACGGAGAACGGTTATCAGAACGGCAAATCAAGCAATATACAGCACGAGCGAGTGTATTTAATGCTATCAAGGATCTGTTAGAAGAACGAGCACGTTTGCGTTCTGCCTTTGGTAAAGGTCCAGCTCAGTTATGGAAAAACATAGCCAAAGCACTTACAGAACTACCGCAAGATAAATTTCCTCACAAATTACCAAAGCACCACAGACGATTGCAAGACACTTACAAAAGATACATCCAAAACGGATATGTAGGGCTATTGCACAAAGGACTTGAGAACGACAATTCACAGAAAATAAAAGGAGATATAGCCGATTGGTTACTAGCTACCTATTGTTTGCCAAACAAAATGAAAGTACCTGCAATGATGAAGCTATACAACGAAGTAAAAGAAGATAAAGGCTTTCCTTCATTAACCGAATCGGCAGTTAAACAATGGTTAGAAACTCCTGAAGTAAAAAGAATATGGATGTTAGCTCGCCACGGTTCTGAGGCATACAAGAAATTCTTCCGCCACGAAATCAAACGAAGCAAAACAAATTGGTTTCCGAATGCCTACTGGGCAATCGATGGTTCTAAAATCGATTGGATGCACTACGAAGATAACAGCAACGGCATCGCTGCTAAACTTAAAATTGACCCTGTGGTGGATGTTTACTCCGAAAAAATTATTGGTTGGTCATTTTCAGAAAGCGAAGACCATGTTGACCATTTCAATGCGTTAAAAATGGCAGTAAACAATGCAGGTGCACATCCTTATTTATTCACTTATGATAACCAATCAGGGCATAAAACGAGTAAGATGCAAGAGTTGTATGGTAATATTGTTGCGAAAAAAGGCGGAACACACTACCCACATAGAGCCTATGCACACAACTCGCCAGTAGAAGGAATTTTTAACCGCTTGCAACAGCAAGTTATCAATACGTTGTGGTTCTCAGACAAACAAAGCCCTACAGTTCGCACACTTGATAATAAGCCAAATATGGACTTTTTGCTACAAAACAAGCATAAACTGTACAAAAAAGATGAATTAGTAAAGGCTTGGGAAATGTGTGTAAAACTATGGAACGATGCTCCGCATCCGAAGTTTAAAGATAAAAGCCGTAACCAAGTATTTGAAGAAGAAGCTCCAATGCGTGAGGAGTTCTCATTCCTCGACCAAGTGGAAACCTTTTGGATATTCAACAATCGAAAAAACACTTACCGAAGAGGTGGTTTGAAGTTGAAAGTAAAAGGCTTAGAGTACGAATATGAAGTATTGAACGAAAGCGGAACAATCGACTTAGAGTTTAGAAGAAAATACGTTGGAGCAAAATTCACAGTAAAGTACGACCCTGAACATCTTAACGATTTCATTGCTCTATATACAACAGATGGCAACGGCGACCTTGTATTCGTAGCCAACGCTCAACCAAAACGCGAACACGAAGTAATTCCAGTACTAATGCAAAAAGGCGACAAAGAAGCCTTTATACAAGACTACGACATTCGCGAGATAGAGATAGAACGCGATAAAAAAGAGCTTGAGGAACTACGCAAACGAACAGGAATAACTCCTGAACGCATGATTGAAGAACAAGAAGTAATGATAAAAATGGGCGGAAAACTCCCGAAAGACCAAAGAAGTAAACTAGAATCAGAAACGGTATTTGCTAGACTATAAACGAAAAAACCTCGAGGGTGCAATCCCCGAGGTCTTTATAAATGTTTGGCATACTACTACCTGTTAACACCACAAAGATATGACAAAAGAACAAAAAAAACAAATCGCACAAGAAGTAGCCAACTTATCGAAGTTGCTAAGTCAAAACAAAGTAGCAAAACGTGTAGGTGTTTCATCAGCTACCATCAGTCAAATACTGAATAACAATTGGAAGCTGATTAAACCTGAGATGTGGCGAAAAATAAAAGTAAAACTAAAGCTAGACATCAACTGGCAAACAGCTCCTACAAGAATGTACCAAGATTTAACCAATATATTGACTGCTGCTCAAACACGCCACTTAACAGTAGCTTTTAGTCATCAAGCAGGAACGGGTAAAACGCACGTGTTTACACAGTATCAAAAGGCAAATAAGAATGTGATATATGTTGAAGGTACAAGAACCATGAGTAAAAAGACCTACATCAAGAAACTGTTAACCAATGCAGGTCAAGATACCAATGGAACTACTGAAGAACTAATGCAACAATTCATTGACCACGTAGCAGAACTTGAAAACCCTTTAATCATCATCGACCAATTTGACAAGCTAAAAGAAAACACCTTCGATTTGTTTATGGATTTTTACAACGAGCTGTACGGACATTGTGGCTTTGCTATAAGCGGAGTAGTAGCTCTTGAAAAGAGAATACTAAGAGGAGTACAACGCAACAAAATTGGCTACGAAGAAATATGGAGCAGAATGAACCGCAAGTTCATACAACTGCATCCTGTGTCGCTAGAAGATGTACGAGCAATATTTGTAAGCAATGGAATACAAGACGAAGAAGCAATAACCGAAAGTTTTAATATGTGCAATGGTGATTTAAGGAGGGTACGACAAGACATAGAGCGATATCATTTAATGAATGCTTAAACAAGGTTTAAATGGCAATAAAAAAACGAGCAATATCTGTAGATCAAATGTTAAGAATAAAATTTCCGATAATGAATTTTGAAGGTGAGTTTAAAGCATCTTTCGGTTGCCCTCAATTGGGTGGCTCTTGGTTAATATATGGTAATTCAGGAAACGGCAAAACGAGTTTAGCTATGCAGTTGTCTAAGTACCTAACCAATTTTGGTGTGGTGTTATACAACTCCTACGAAGAAGGAGTATCGATGAGCTTTCAAAACACTGTTATTCGCAACAATATGAAGGACGTGGGTAAACGCTTTCTAATACTTGATGGCGAGGAACTGGAAGACCTACGCCAACGGTTGAAAAAAAGACGTTCACCAGATATTATCATTATTGATTCGGTACAACACTCTAAGATAACCAAAGAGCAATACAAAGAGCTAAAAAACGAGTTTGCCAATAAGCTATTCATTTACATCAGCCATGCAAGAGGGAAACTCCCAAAAGGCGAAGTAGCTGACTTTATTCGATACGATTCAGATCTAAAAATACGAGTAGAAGGCTTTAGAGCTTTTGTAGATGGAAGGCTGAACAATGCAGAAGGTAAATACTTCGACATCTACCCAACAAAATCAAAAACCTATTGGAACGACTTATGAAAACAAAGAGAACTAAACCCAATTACATCAAAAACCTAACCTGTCCTTATGAAAACAAAAACAACCCACATCCAACGCGTAAGAACCGACTTCGCATCCAATCTACAGTTTATCCGAAGCATAGGAATAACGGAACAAGAGTACTACAACATGATACTGGAAATCGGCTGTAAGTTCCTAGAAGAACGCTACCCATACAACAAAGCCGAATACTACAAATGGTATCAAGAATTTGCCTTCAGTAAATCATTTTGGCAATGGTGGAAGCTCGAATGGAACAACTGGATGTTGCGAATGAGAGATAGTAAAAAAATACAACCAAGCAATGTATGGGGAATAATGGAACTATTACCACACCGCCTATCTACACAAAAATCATTTGAAGAACAATTTTTAAAACTAAACTACACAACCCAATGGTAAATCAAGTAACACTAAGGCATTACCGAGAAAAGAAAGCCAAAGCTCAAGCGCGAGCATCAGAACTCCACGAAGAAAAAATGGCAATCATCAACAACATGGAGTTGACCTACGAACAAAAAGAACCCTTGCTTGCCCCTTTGGAAAAAGAACGCAACAAACAGTTGCTACTGGTCGAAACCTACGAGAGCCGAATACTCGGCTTAGTAACCGACCGAAGCAAAGGCATCGAACAACGCCCATTACCGAAATTTTAAATAATAAACCATAAAAACCAAAATCTATGAAAAAAGTAGAAGAATTAACAGCAGAGGAGCTAGAAGCCCTATTAGAAAAAAAGCGAAAGCAAGAACGCCAACGATTGCTACGCGAACAAAAAGCCTACGAAGAAGCTCGCGACAAAGCCATTGAAGAAGCAGTTACCGAACGCAAAAAGTTGCAGGAACTGGTAAGAGCCAACAACAAACACCTGCACGAGCTAATGGAAAAACAACAGGAAAAACTAAACGAATACGGACGCATCCGAAAAAACAGTAAAGGCGGTTTTTCCATTACCCACTCCAACAACCAAATGCGTATCACGCGTACACGTAGCACCCAACCAACATGGGACGAACGTAGCCAAAAGGCTGTAGAACTGATTAAGGACTTCCTCATTGATACGGTAAAAAAACGCGACCAAAAGACCTTTACTCTACTAATGGAGTTTATCGCAAAGAACGAAAAAGGCGACTTGGAATACAGCAAGGTAATGAACCTACTACACAACGAGGAACTATACGATGACCCTCGCTGGAAAGAAGGACTTCGCCTCATCCGCGAGAGCTTTTCCAACGACTTCAAAGGCTTTGGCTACGAAGTAAAGGTAAAGGACGAAAAAGGCAAATGGAAACCAATACACATCAACGAAACCATTTAGCCTATGTTCGGTCGCATTTTCCAAAAAAAACAGAAAGCAACCTACAAGGTAGAAGTGCATGTGATGATAAACAACGGAGCTACACACAAAATCGAAATAACCACCACCGCCTATTCTCGCAAACAAGCAATGCAAAAGATACGCGAAACCGTAGGTTACAAGATTGTAAGAGCTCACAAAGTCAAAAAGTAATATTAACCAACAAAAACCAATAATTATGGCAACAGAAAAAACAGGATTACCTGAAGAAGTGCAAAAGGCGTTTGACAAAGCAATACCGCCTAAAGTGTACGCCACCTTTGAGTTAATCGAGAACACCCTTAACGATGGAGAACCATTGTTTGAGGATGAACCCGAAAAAGGTACAATCATCCTAAAAGCTTTACTTGACCTATACAGCAAGTAAAACACCATTCACTAACCAATGTTGGCGACATACGTGTCGCCAACATTTAACGAACAACATTATGCGAAATAAACACGACTACATACACCCCAAATCACGCAAGCCAATGGACTCCATCAAGCGGATGCGATTACGAATAGCCTTTATGCGATTAGGCACACGCTTCTACATCAACCGACACGGAGAGATAGCTTGCAAACGAACCAACAACGATACCATTAACTAATAAAACATCATACAACATGAAAACAACACTTATAATCCTATACATTATCGGATTTCTTATCGCCTTTACCTATTCCATCACAGTCATGCACCGCAACGGAGAACTACGCAAAGGCTTACACGGAGCAGTAGATATACTTGCAGTAGCCTTCATCTTATTTCCCCTATATCTATTCGGTATAATAGTAATAGTTGACGACTGGATACGAGAGTACCTAAAACGCAAACGTAAAACACAACACTAGATGAAGGAGATATTATTTCAAGAGTATCCAGTTCCCACCTATCTTATTATTATATGGTTGATTATGTGGCTAGTTGTTTTTCCTGCTATCACTTACCTAAGAAATAAAAGAAGATAGCAGATTAAAGTTTGGTGATTTTAGCAGTTCTAACATGACGATTGATGTTCGGTTTATCAAAAACACCTAAAAGCCCCTTTGTTTCTCTGTCCTGAAAAGGTTCTAAGTATTTTTCATTAACGCTAATAGCATCAACTTGATTCTCTAGCTTACAGATAGCATATTTAGGAAACCAAAAATGATAACGAATAACAATGAATTTTCTATCATCAGCAATAATACGAACAGCATCATTAGTTTTAAACTTTTGGTTAAACTGTCCTATAAGTGTTTTGATCAGAAAAAAGAAAGCCAAAGGAGCAATAGCAATTAGAACTAACCAATACCCTTTAATTGTAACACTGGAAAGCAACCAATCTCTCAACTGAAAGAGAACAAATAAAGCAACCGACAAGAATAACGCACTCAACAATTTATTAAGGTGTGTTTTTAAAAATTTCATCATAACGTAAAGATAAACAAT
>JALWSJ010000026.1 GCA_026993705.1 Flavobacteriales bacterium | reverse complement strand
GTTAGATCTTGATCTGCAAACTTTCAGTACTAACGCAACAAGAAAAAACCTTAGGTTCAAGGTGTATCCCAAAAATGATGAAAACGAAAAATACAATGCCGTAAGAGACTTGATTGACCAGCGAAATTGCCCTACCATTATCTATGTTTCGCGTACGAGAAAGGCCTATTTGCTTGCGAAGCGACTTTCGGACGACGGGTATACCGCGAAACCTTATCATGGCAAGATGGATAAGCAGGAAAAGACAGAAAATCAGGATGCTTTTATCAATGGTGAGGTGGATATTATGGTTGCTACTTCGGCTTTTGGCATGGGGGTAGATAAGAAGGATGTGGGTATGGTCATCCATTACGAGATATCCGATTCCCTCGAAAATTACGTACAGGAAGCAGGCAGGGCAGGACGTGATGAAGAGATTGAAGCCGAGTGTTACGTACTGTTTAATGAGGAAGATCTGAGTAAGCATTTTATACTGCTCAATCAAACCAAACTCAATATAAAGGAGATACAACAGGTGTGGAAAGCAGTTAAGGATCTGACCCGCTTTCGCTCAAGAGTCTCCAACTCGGCACTTGAAATTGCACGAAAAGCAGGTTGGGACGATACGGTAGCTGAGATAGAAACACGGGTTAAAACAGCTATCTCTGCACTCGAAGAGTCAGGTTACATAAAACGAGGGCAAAACATACCGCAGATATTTGCCAACAGCATCTTGTCAAAAAATGCACAGGAAGCCATTGAAAAAATATACGCTTCTTTTCGTTTTAACGAAAGACAGAAACAACATGCTGTCCGAATCATCAAGAAGTTGTTTTCCAGTAAAACGAGGAAAGAAGCAGCTGGTGAAGAAGCTGAGTCACGGATAGATTACATCTCCGATCATCTCGGAATCGTACGGGAAGAAGTTATCGAAATTATCAATCTGCTTCGCGAAGAAAAAATACTGGCTGATAACAAAGATTTATCGGCTTTTATAAAAGCAGGTGAAAATAAACGTTCACGTAAAATTGTAAAATCATTTACCGAAATAGAGAAATTCCTTTTAAAGGAAGTTGATAGAGAGGAAAGGAGCTTTTTTATTAAGCAATTAAACAGTGAGATGGAGGAGGCTGGAATACCTGATGCCTCACCAAACAGGATAAGGTCGGTATTAAATTTCTGGATAGTAAAAAACTGGGTAAAAAGAAAACATCTTGATTTCTCAAAAAATCACTTTAAGTTGGTTCTTTTACAAGATAAAGAGGAACTTTCCGGAAAGCTCGAAAGAAGGATCGAATTGGCGGGATTTATTATTGATTACCTGTATAAAAAGATAGCTGCCAACCCAGGGGAATACAATTTCATCAAAGAAGATGTGCGTATCGATTTTTCAGTAATAGAACTGAAAAATGCCTATGAAAACAATCTGTTTTTTTCTAATAATAAAATATCCATAAACGATATTGAAGACACATTATTTTATCTTTCGCGGATAGAGGCTTTAAAACTGGAAGGTGGATTTCTTGTAATATATAACCGCTTGACCATAGAACGTATTGAAAAAGACAACAGGAAGCGGTATAAGGAGGAAGATTACAAGAAATTAAAGCAGTTTTACGAAAATAAGGTCCAGCAGATTCATATTGTAGGTGAGTATGCCAGCAAAATGATATCCAACTATAAAGAAGCATTGCAGTTTGTTGACGACTATTTTCAGATGAACTACAGTTCCTTTCTGAGAAAATATTTTAAAGGAAGTCGAACCGATGAGATAAAAAGAAATATCACTCCGCGTAAATTCAGGCAACTTTTCGGTGAACTTTCACCGGCACAACTTGAGATAATCAAAGATCGTGAATCAAAGTATATCGTTACAGCGGCGGGGCCCGGGAGCGGAAAGACCCGGTTACTCGTACACAAACTGGCGTCCCTGTTGTTGATGGAGGATGTTAAGCACGAACAGTTGCTGATGCTCACCTTTTCGCGTGCGGCAGCTACCGAGTTCAAAAAACGCCTCTTAAAACTGATTGGAAATGCTGCCAATTTCATCGAAATAAAAACTTTCCATTCCTATTGCTTTGACTTGCTCGGTAAAATCGGTGATATTGAAAAGTCAGGAGAAATAATCCGAACAACCATTCAAAAGATCAGTGATAATGAGGTAGAACCGAACCGCATAACTAAAATTGTTCTTGTCATTGATGAGGCTCAGGATATGGATAACGATGAGTTTAACCTGATAAAGACATTAATGGAGTACAACGAAGAAATGCGGGTGATAGCTGTTGGTGATGACGATCAGAACATATA
>JALWSJ010000025.1 GCA_026993705.1 Flavobacteriales bacterium | reverse complement strand
CCAATACACTTCCCATAAAAAAGGACATAATCACTACGATACCGAGTGATTTTATTCCAAGTGCTATTATTTCATCTAATGTTCGATCCCAATACACCGAAATTTTCTCGGGTTTGGTAAAGAGCGACTTCATGAGCAGGAAATAGCCTCCTATGTGATAAAATATATTCAATTTTTATTGGTTTTAATACCCATTATTTAAAGTTAACTAACAAAGATAATAAAATATGCAGGTTAAGTAAAAATCCAAAAAAATAAAGTTTTATTAATCATGCTGTGAATAAGATTACCCAATGCTAATATATCTCCCAATTTCCTGACTTATAGTAACGATAGAGCACGGGATAAAACATTGTATTTACTTTTATATCGGAGGTGTCTGACAAGGGTTTTCCGAAGCGATAAAGAGATTGTATAGCTTCAGGGGTTAGCCATTTTAGTGATAGAGTATCTATGGGAATGGTTTTTAATCCTTGCTTGAGTTGGTTTACTGTTTTATTTTGAGCTCCGATTATCCAACCCCATTCTCCCATGGTAAGAATTTGAGTATGCAAGGGCAAAGTGTTTAATCCTGATTGTTGTATCGTTTTTTCGATGCAATAAAAGGCTTTAGTTGCGTAATACGGACTTCCTGCTTGAGTAATAAGCAAACCGTTCGGAGTAAGCTTTTTTTGACATAAAAAATAAAATTCTCGCGTATATAACTTATTCAAATCTACATTATTCGGGTCGGGTAAATCAATAATAATAGCATCATAAAGTTGGTTGCTTTGTTCAATAAATTGAAAGGCATCTTGGTGGACAATATGCACTTTAGGGTTATTTAAGGATCTTTGATTCATATTGATAAACACAGGGTTGGTTTGCGCTAAGCGGGTCATTGCCGGATCTAAATCCACAAGGGTAATTTGCTGTACATCAGGATATTTTAACACTTCGCGAACAGCACAACCGTCTCCTCCTCCTAAAATTAAGATATTTTTGCGTTGATGGAGGATTTGCATTATGGGATGAACTAGGACTTCGTGGTACATAAACTCGTCAAAAGAGGACAGTTGAAGATTTCCATTGATAAATAATGAATAATTGTCCTTCCATTGAGTAAGAGTGATTTTTTGGTAGGGAGTTTCTTCTTGATAAATGATTTTGTCGCGGTACTTTTGTTGGTCGCCATATTGTACGATGGGCTGAGCAAATATTAGACCTGTTATGATGATTACTCCTACAATTCCAAACCATAAAGAAAGGCGTCCTTGTTGTTGCTTGGGTATGCTTTTTTTCAAATGATAAAACAACCAAAAAGCAACGATAAAATTAAGAGTTCCCAAAGCAAATGGAGTATAAGTCAACCCCAAATATGGTATTCCGATAAAGGCGAAAAATAAACCTCCTACAAGACTACCATAATAATCCTTTTCCAAAACGGAAGCAATATTGACTTTTAATTCCTCAAATTCATTATTTAACCGTGTAACCAAAGGTATTTCGAGTCCGATTAATACGCCTATGCAAATTGCTAACACATAAATAAGCACGGGGGTGTATCTCCCGTATCCAATATATACCATTAAGGCACAGAAAGAAACCAAAAAAGAGAGCATTAACTCGATGTAGATAAAGTGAGCAAGTAAATCTCTGTTTATATATTTACTTAAACGGCTACCTGCTCCCATTGAGAATAACATGGTAGAAACAATCAAAGCAAATTGAACTACGGCATTTCCTATAAAATAAGAAGCCAATGTAGAAAGAATATACTCTGCAACAATACCACTGATACCGGTCGCAAACAGAGCCATTTTTAGAACTATGGAAGGGTTATTTGCTTTCATTCTTTACTTTTTCAAAGACATCAATCTGTTGGGTTGTTGCTCTGTTTTTGAGTTCTATTCTTGAAGTATGGTGATAATCTTTTTCAAAATTGAGAGCTTTAATCTTTGTTAATTGTTCAATAATTTTCGGTTGTTCTTTTGTATGCGGTAGAAAGAATAAGATATTTTTATCTTTTACCCCATAAACAAGAGTTAGTTTTGGGGATATAAAATGATAATTACTTTCATCTATCCAATCTAATAAGATGGGCGGTTTTTCTACAATCAAACAAACACCTAATTGAGGAGCTGTAACAAATATTGCTTCGGAAGGATGATTTTTATACACTTGCAGTGTATCAACCATTTTTTTTGTTTTTATATCTACGAATAGATTTTGCAAATAATGACTCCCTGTTATTTCTTCTGTTTGTTCCAATAAGTTCCCAACACGGTATGAATGATACAATTTATTATAGATGATTTGTAACGTTGCAGTTAAAGAGATAACAAGTATCATCAATGACTTTACGATATTGTTTTTTATCTTATCTATCAGGATAATTAATCCCGCTCCGATAAAACTTCCATAAAGCAATGATTGAATGAATAGTGAATTATTTGTTCCTGCACTTCCGACAAAAGGGATACCTAACATAAAAAATACTAAAGCTAATATTTTTGCAGAAGGTAAGTTTTCTTCGTAGTAAAGAACAAATAGAATAACACCTAGTGAAATAAAATAAAAACTGAAAATATAACTTTTAGAAAGAAAAAAATGAAACAGAAAAAAAAGCACAAACATAAAACCTAAATAAATCATAGAAAAAGTTATCAGCTTTAATGGTTGTTTTTTCTTAATATAAAATATGAACACCACAAAAGGAATAAGATACAACAAATATTGAATTTGTTCCCAAAAATCCTCCCCAAATTTTTGCACCATATCAAGTAGATTATGGTCGGTACTAAAAGATAAGCCTTGTTTAAACCCTTCAAACTTTTGGATGAGTTCCTCTACTGAATCAAATACAACCAATAAACCAATGCATACTCCGATAATAGCGAATGCTTTAAACTTAATGTAAAATAGTATGTTTTTTTCCTTCTTATAGTTATCTAATACTCCTAATCCTGCGAAAAAATAAAAGAGATAAAGTAGGTTGGTAAATTTATTTAGTACAATCAACACGGTAAGAAAACCAATGATAGGAGCATAATACAGATTGTTTTTTCTGAACGAAAGGAAGCTTAAAGCTGTGGTAAGCGTTATAAATACAATAGAAAACAAATTATAAGATGTTCCCATCGGGAAAATAACATAACCTAAAAAGCTAAAAATAGCAGGAAACAAAATAGCTGTTACTGTATCTTTGAGTTTAAAATAGAGGGCAATAGAATACCCCAAAAGCATAGACGAAAACAACAGTAAAAAAATACCCAATATTCTATTTTGGACAAAAGTAAAACCAAATAATCCAAAAAGGGTATTGTAAATTCTATGAAAAAAAATGACCGTATATGGAGGTTCAAGATTATCTTTCCAAAAACCAATGTGATAGTAACTTTCGTCCGAAAAATCAAAGCCACGGAAGGAAGCCCATATCAAAAAGGAGATGAGCACCAACAAAAGAATACTCAACAGCACTCTTATTACAATAAATCTATTCGATAATATTTTTGTTAACACGAGCAGGAATTAAAGTGTCCAATCTAATAAAATAGAACAGGCGATGTAAGCAAAAGCTTCGACTAAACCGGCTCCGATGTTTGGAACTTTTTGGTGAACTAATTCATCGGTTAGTTTTTGTCCGGGTAATAATAATTTATCTGCCAAAATACGAACAAATGGAAGTGCTACTAAAGCTATAATAGAGTTATATAAAATTGATGATGTTGCAGACTCCCACGAAATAAAGTCGCCTTGCGTTCCGTTTCTTACTAAATTAGCAATGGAAATAATTACCCCTGAATAAGCGATGGCAACGGCTAAATTATTTCTTTTTAGCTCTTCTAAAAGGTCAAACTTTAAAATTAGGTTATAGACGAATGTTGAAAGGACAAACAACGCCATTCCTATTAACCAAAATACAATTGTACTCAATGAACCGTTAACCGTATCGTGCAAACTGTCGCCGGATACTGCTCCGTATATGATTAATCCTGTTGCTACGGACACTGATGCGTCTAAGACCCCAACTCCTGTATTTTGGTTTTTTGTTAGCTCGTATTTTAAATTAATTCCACGAAGAATAAAGCGGTCGTTGATTAGGATGCTTAAATTCAATAACACGATACTTAACCCCGCATATAATGAAAAATCAAGAATGTCGGCGAGTAGATTATCTGAGCTTTGCCCCGTTAACGCTCCTCCTAAGGCGATTAAAACACCTGATAAGTATCCTACGTTAGCAACAGCAAAAGCAAAGTTATCTTTTTCGACCAATTCATCGTTGACATTTATATACGGATGTACTAAACGGTACGCCCATCGTCCGATAATAAGAAAAAGTAAGCTGAGAAGCATATAAACAACGATGGAGAAAACACCGTTGGGGGCTGTTAAGAAATCGAGCATATTCGAAAAAGTTTTTTACAAATGTATGAAGTTTTAATTGATTTCTTGTTTCGGTATTTTTGTTGCGTTAGGGATTGGTATCCCTAACGTTAGGGATAGAACGGCGTGTTTGAACTCCTTTTGTGTTGTTGCACTTATGCAACACAAAAGAGTGAGTAGTGATAGCCCGACCATTACAGCGTTAAAAGTAGTGGAGTGTAAACGTAACTGCTTTTTATGCTGTAATGGGAACGCCCAAAACCTCTTTAAATTCCTCGCATTATACCTTTGGTTGAGCTTTTGATAAAGTCTATTATTTTAGCTTTTTCCACCGAATCGGGTATTTCTAATTCAGCTACTTTTAAGCCAGAAGAAATGTTGCTGTTTTGAACGTATATTGCACGATAGGTGTCTTCTATATTTTTTATTTGTTCATCAGCAAAACCTCTTCTTCGTAATCCGATGGTGTTTACTCCGATATACGATAATGGTTCTCTGGCAGCTCTTACGTAGGGAGGAATATTTTTTCTGACGTTTGTGCTTCCTGCTACAAAAACATGGTCGCCTATGTTTACAAACTGTTGCACTCCGACCATTCCTTCTATGACAACATTGTCGCCGATTGTGATATGTCCTGCTAATTGGGTGCTGTTGGCTATTATAACGTTATTCCCAATTAAGCAATCGTGTGCTACGTGGACGTACGCCATTAATAAACAATTTTTTCCAATGACTGTTTTTTCCCGGTCTGCTGTTCCTTTATGAATGGTTACACATTCACGAATTACCGTATTGTCGCCGATATGGGTTGTGGTATATTCTCCTTTGTATTTTAAGTCTTGTGAAACAGCTGAAATTACTGCTCCCGGGAAAATTTTGCAATTTTTTCCTATACGAGCTCCGTCCATAATCACGACGTTTGGCCCTATCCACGTTCCTTCTCCTATCTCTACATCGCCATAAATAGTGGCAAAGGGTTCAATGGTTACATCTTTTCCTATTTTTGCGTCGGGATGAACGTATTTTGGTGCTTCTTTCATTGTTAATTTTTCCATTACTTATCTTTTACCACTTGTGCTAACATTTCCGCTTCCATACATACTTCTCCATTCACATAAGCTTTTCCGCCCATTTCTACCAGACCTCTTCGGATTGGAGAGAGTAAAAACAACTCAAAAACTACTGTATCGCCCGGTATAATTTTCTTTTTGAATTTTACTTTATCTATTCGCATAAAATAGGTGGTGTATTTTTCGGGTTCATCGACTTTGCTCAATGAAAAGATACCGCCAACTTGTGCCATAGCTTCTATTTGAAGAACTCCAGGCATTACTGGATTCCCCGGAAAGTGACCAGTAAATTGCGGTTCGTTCATGGTTATGTTTTTTACTCCCACAATACTATTTTCATCCATTTCCATGATTTTATCAACCAATAGGAAAGGGTAACGATGCGGCAACATCTTTTCAATGTCGTTAATTGTGTAAAGAGGAGGTTTAGAAAGGTCAAATTCTTTTCTTTTCTTCTTTTGCGTTTTGATGATATTTTTGATAATTTTAGCCAACGATACATTTCCGGAATGTCCCGGTCTTGCTGCTAGAATATGACCTTTAATCGGTTTGCCGACTAAAGCTAAATCTCCCATAACATCTAATAGCTTGTGTCGTGCCGGCTCGTTTAGAAATTTCAGTTCAACATTGTTTAGGGTTTTTCCTTTTACTTGAATATTCAAGTCTTCTTTTCCTAAAAGTCGAGCCAATTCATCCAATTCACTTTGAGGAACGTTTTCACGTTCTACCAATACAATGGCATTGTTAATGTCTCCACCTTTTATTAATCCGGCTCTTGCCAATGTTTCCAATTCACGTAGAAAAACGAATGTTCTGCAAGGAGCAATATTATCTTTAAATTCGGATATTTCATACATTGACGCGTGCTGTGTACCTAATACCGGAGAATTGTAATCAACCATAACGGTTAATCTAAAATCCTCGTAGGGAATTGCTAACATTTCTACGCCTTTTTCTAAATCCTCATAAGGTTGGTTTTCTTTAAATTCAAAGAAATACCGTTCTGCATCTTGCTCTTCAAGACCAACTTGAACTATTCCATCAACAAAAATTTGTGCACTACCATCCATTATGGGAATCTCAGACCCGTCTATTTTTATTAACGCATTATCGACCTGCATTCCATAAAGAGCGGCAAGAATATGCTCTGTAGTATGTACCCGAACGCCGTTTTTTTCCAGCGTTGTTCCTCTTTGTGTATCAACAACCAAATCAGCATCGGCAGGTATGATAGGTTGACCTTCTACGTCTATTCGTTGAAACTTATAGCCGTGGTTTATCGGTGCCGGTTCGATAATTACATTTACCTTTTCTCCTGTGTGTAGTCCGACGCTACTGAAAGTTAAAGGAGATTTTAATGTGTGTTGTTTGGTGTACATTGCCATATACAGTAAATTTATTCTTCGTTGTCTTTTATTCTATTTTCCAATTCTATAATTTGTGCCCTCATTTTTGGTAAACTTCTAAAAAGAACATAACTTCTTTTATAATCTCCGATTTTAAAAGCAGGAGTTCCTTCAACAATCTCTCCTTTTTTCACAATACTTTGTGCTACACCGGATTGTCCTGCGATTTTGACATCGTCCGCAATTTTTATATGTCCTCCAAAACCGACTTGTCCTCCAACCATCATATTTTTACCCAACTTCGTAGAACCTGCAATACCGGTTTGAGCTGCAATAACTGTATTTTCTCCAATTTCAACGTTGTGTCCTACTTGGATAAGGTTGTCTAATTTGACTCCTTTTCTGATGATTGTAGAACCCATTGTTGCTCTGTCGATTGTTGTATTTGCTCCTATTTCAACATAATCTTCGATAAGCACATTTCCTATTTGAGGCACTTTTTGATAATTGTTAGCATCATTTGGAGCAAAACCAAAACCGTCGGCACCGATTACAACACCTGCATGCAAAGTGCAAGAATTTCCTATGATACAATCATGATAGATTTTGACTCCTGAGAAAAAAATACAGTCATTACCTATTTCAACGTTATCACCTATGTAAGAATGAGGGTGTATTTTAACATTGTTTCCTATCTTCACGTTCTCACCGATATAACTAAATGCTCCTACATAACAATTCTCACCTAATTGAGCAGAGTCATTAATATACGAAGGCTGTTCTATCCCGAATTTCTGTTGATTAGCTTTATCATAAAAACTCAATAATTTAGAAAGAGCGGCATAAGCATCATCTACTTTGATGAGGGTAAGTGTTGACGGCAATGTTTTGGACGGAATAAAACTTTTATTGACCAAAGCAATTGTAG
Organism: Flavobacteriales bacterium; assembly: GCA_026993705.1. Classification (GTDB taxonomy): domain Bacteria; phylum Bacteroidota; class Bacteroidia; order Flavobacteriales_D; family Parvicellaceae; genus S010-51. The sequence goes on along the minus strand of JALWSJ010000025.1, from coordinate 1,552 downwards.
CTTGAGTGGTGTAAATATGCTCTTCATATTTTGGATTTGCCAAAAAAGTGATAGAGCCTTCTTTACCTTCTTCTATTTTTGCCATCGAACGAACAGAAGCGTTAGCATCTCCTTCTATTTCCCCTTGTAGTAATCCGGCAATTTGTTCTGCTGTAAATTCCATAGTATTTATTTAGACAAAGGTTGCTTGTTTTGCTTGCTTTTTTCGTATTCAACGTTAAGTAAGTCAATAATTTCAGAAGTAATATCCCATTGTGGAGCAGCATAGAGCATAGAACCTCCAATTCTGTAACTCATTATGTAATCGTAACCTAAAGACTTTCCTATTTCTTGCATGTATTCATTTGTTTTATAGACATAATCAGTCATCACTTCAGCTTCCAACTGACCTAATTTAGCACTCAACTCTTGCTCTTTTTGCATAATTTGTTGTTCTAAAACACCTATTTCTTGTGCTCTACGTTGCATTTCAGACTGCCCCATGATAGGAGCTTCTTTTTCAAACGTTTGTCTGTCTGTTTCGTATTTTTGATACATTTTTTTTAATTCAGCTTCGGCTACCGCTTGTTTCTTTTTTAAACGATATTCAACATCTTTACTGAATTTAAAATAAGATGCTACGGTATCGCTATTTACATAGGCTATTTTTAGACCTTCTGTATTTTTAGGCATTTCTTCAGAAGAAATTATTTTTGTTTCCTGTTCTTTTTTTACTTCGGTATTCTTTTTTCTATCGACATTGGAGTGATTTTCATTTCTTGAAAAATGAAGAACAAACAAGATTACGACAGCGACAACCAATACTCCGTTTATCGCAGTTAGTGTTTTAATATTCATGTGTAAGGTGATTAGTTTAAATTAATAGTTCTAAATGCTTCTGCAAAGTCTTTACTCATTTCTACAAACCTCAGATAAACTTTATCTAAAAATTCTTTAGAGACCAATTTTTCCATATCGTCCATTCCCGTTACATCAGATTGATTTAAACGATAGACTTGTTCGTATTGATCCAGAAGTATTTTTACGATGTATTTATTCTCTCTCAAGAAAATACTTACATCCAATTTCGGGTGTTTAACTTTTGTTACAGTTCGCATAATCCTGCAAATGTAATAAATTTAGTTTCGAAGAAGACTAAACTAAATACTGTTTATTAAAGATTATACGTTGATAATTCCTTTTTTCAGTAGAATTTGTTCCATCTCTTGTTGGATTTCAAATGCTGATTGGGTTATTTTAGTTGCAAAGTCAAACGAGTTTCCTCCCGAATAAATAACTCCTCGAGAAGAGTTAATAAGCAAACCAACTTCAGAGGTTAATCCAAAGGCACAAACATCTTTTAAAGAACCACCTTGAGCTCCTACACCCGGCACAAGCAAGAAAGCATCAGAGGCGATTTTTCTTACACTTTTTAATACTTCCGGTATTGTTGCTCCTACAACATACATTAAGTTTTCGGAATCTCCCCAATCCAAAGATTTTTGGAGTACTTTTTCAAATAACAAATTCCCTCCTTCTAGTTTTTGATACTGAAAATCATCTCCACCTTTGT
>JALWSJ010000024.1 GCA_026993705.1 Flavobacteriales bacterium | reverse complement strand
CATTTTACATACGCCAGACTGTCTAAAAACCCTAAGAAACTTGAAAACAAGAGCTATAACACATTGATAATCATATATAAATTTTACTGTAAATTAAGTTTTTAGGCAGTCTGACGCTGGGGATAAGGTCTTAACGTGGAATGAAATAAGTGCAAGAAAGTGGAATTTGTAGTCCTCAGACGATGAATATTTTCTTTGCATAGCACTAGCTATGGAAAATAATTTTGAATAAGTATAACCTTAAATCCGCAAGTGAAGTTCTACTCACTAACCGTTTCAAGCAACTCTCTCAATAAAAGTGAATCTTTATGTAACATTAATGTAAGGTTTTATATCAAATTAACACTAATTCATAAAAATAACCACCTATTCCAATTATTTTTCCTTATCTTAGGGAATCTAAAACAAAAGTACACAATGAAACAATATCTTTTAATCATCGCAGGTTTAGTTCTAACTAACCAAACTTTCTCTCAAAACAACACCATAGACCACTCTAACACCAGAGATGGAGAAAGTGTTGAGTATTGTACTACCCATAAAAAATTGCAACAATTGTTACAAGACCCTGATTTAGCCTTCAAATATCAAAAAGGTCAACAAATCATGCAACAACAAGAAACCCTGTTAAAGCAGAATCAAGAAAAATCGGGTACCATTTATAAAATTCCAATCGTTTTTCACCTATTACACAACGGAGGAACAGAAAAGATAAGTGATGAACAAATACTAGATGGATTAAGGGTGCTAAACCGAGATTATAGACGTTTAAATGCTGACGCCGGCAATGTAGTTTCAGCCTTTCAAGGAATGCCTGCCGATATAGAAGTAGAATTCGTTCTTGCCACCATTGCACCAAATGGTCAATGCTTTAGTGGAATAACCCATACCCAATCACCCTTAACAAACGATACTCAAAACGATTCATACGATGGACAAGACCAAGTAAACGCAGTTATAAACGGAAACGATGTTTACCAAGGAAATTGGAGTCCTTCCAACTACTTGAATGTTATCATCTGCAAATCAATAGGAGGTGCAGGAGGCTATACCTTTAATCCAATGTGGGGAACAGGGAATAATATGTATTACAATAGTGTTTTTTTACTTTCAAATTACATTGGAGAAATAGGAACAAGTAGCCCCTTCACAGCTAGAACGTTAACACATGAAGTGGGTCACTGGCTAAATTTAAGTCATACTTGGGGAGCAAATAATAACCCTGGCAATTCCAGCAGTTGCAACGAAGATGACGGAGTAGATGACACCCCTAATTGTATCGGATTAACCACCTGTAACTTAAATGCAAATACATGTACCGGTATAGACCCTTTCTATGGATTTGACCAAATAGATAATGCAGAAAATTATATGGATTACTCATATTGTTCAAAAATGTTTACCCCGGGACAAAAATTGAGAATGAGAGCGGCTATTACCTCTTCTGTAGCAGGAAGAAATAATGTATGGACATCAAGCAATCTAATTGCAGTAGGAGCAACATCAAATCCTCCTTTGTGTAAAGCAAAATTTGATGCAGATAATCGAATAATATGTAATGGACAAACTGTTCAATTCGACGACCAGTCTTATCACAACCCAACCAGTTGGAGCTGGACTTTTGTCGGAGGTTCACCTGCTACATCTACACAACAAAACCCCAGTGTAACTTATAACTCCCCCGGCAGTTATCCGGTATCATTAACCGTTTCTAATGCTAACGGCACAGTTAGTAATACAGTTCAAGATTTTATAACTGTTTTATCTGAAACCGGTATCGCTCCAATTCACGAAAGTTTTGAGTATGAAACAAACCTTCCTTCAGCTAATTGGTTTTTGGAAACTTCTCCTGTTGGAGCAAATTGGGAATTAACCGATGGTGTAGGTTATAGCGGAACAAAATCCGTTAAAGTCAATGCTTATGCAGAAGATCCTAGTACAACCATATTGGAAAGTACTTCTATCACATTAGATTTAAATTTATCTGCTTCACTTACTTTTAAATACGCTTATACAACCAAAGGTTCGAATGCAGGAGATAAATTAATTGTAAAAGTTTCTAAAAATTGCGGACAGACATGGATAACTAAAAAAGTATTGCAAGGAACAACCTTACAAACAGCTTCTCCAAGAAGTAGCGATTTTATACCTATGCAAAACGAATGGAAAACAGCTACTATAAACTCAACTAGTTTATCCAGTTACTTAACCAGTGATTTTAGAATTAAATTCATCTTTGAAAACAAAGGAGGTGGAAATAACCTATACATTGATGATATCAATATCGATGGAGTTGTAACGG
>JALWSJ010000023.1 GCA_026993705.1 Flavobacteriales bacterium | reverse complement strand
GAAATACATTAGGGACTGCATTGGCACTACCCGATAACGGTATGATGGTTTACGATAAAGATATGAACTTATTTTTCTACTGGGACGGTACGCAATGAGTACAAGTAGGAAGTGGTTCGGGGGATAACTGGGGAACGCAAGTCGTACAAACTTCGGGGGCAAACATCTCGGGGGATGGCACAACGGCTAATCCATTAACGGTTACGGATAACGATAGCGATCCTAATAATGAAATACAAGATTTAAGTCTAAATACAACGACAAACATCCTAACAATTACAAATAACGGTACACCTACTAATATTGATTTAACACCATATTTGGATAATACTGATAATCAAGATTTGTCACTAAACGGAAACACCTTATCCTTGACCAACGATGGTACAACCGTAGATTTGAGCGGTTATTTAGATAATACCGATAACCAAAATATTAGTGGTTCAGGTTTAACAGGAACAGTACTAACGATTGGCATCCAAAATGGAACTAGCGAAACCGTTGATTTATCTTCTTTAACCGATGCCGATTGGTACAAAGTAGGAACAACAGCTGCTCCGACAAATATTAATGATGATATTTTTACGCAGGGTAAAGTTGGGATTGGTATTTCATCCCTAACTGAATCAGTAAATATTATAAACAGTGGTCCGACTGGGCATCATATAGCTTTATATACATCTGGAGATACTGACCATTGGTCAATAATGAAACGACCAAGTACTTTTTCAACTTCTCCCAATGAATTTCATATTGCATATAATGATGGTACAAATTGGCATTCTTATTTTACCATTACCCCAAATGGAAATACAGGAATAGGAACACAAACCCCCACAGAAAAACTAGAAGTACAAGGTTCTATCAAAATTGTTGATGGAACACAGGGTGCAGGTAAAATACTAACTTCGGATGCTAATGGTAAAGCGAGTTGGCAATATTCAGGAGTGCCAGCAGGAGCTGTTATGGCTTTTAATTTAGCTACTTGTCCTACGGGTTGGGCTCCTGCTGACGGAACAGGAGGAATGCCTGATTTAAGAGGTGAGTTTGTTCGAGGTTTGGACAATGGTAGAGGTGTTGATGTTGGGAGGACTTTAGGAAGTTGGCAACCAGCTTCAAAAGTCTCATATATTAGTAATACGAGTCCTGATTGCCCTGGTTGCGGAACTCTTGGCGCGGCATGGAGCGATGCAGTTTGGGGAACAACTGAAGCTACATGGGAAAATGTTACAACTTCACAATTAGGTGGTCCACAAGGATGGCTGGCAATGGGAGCGTCACATCAAGTAACAAAACATAGTGGATCAACCCGCCCTAGAAACGTAGCATTCTTATATTGCATAAAACAATAACAGATAGTATTATCACTAAATTAGTTTGTTTAATAGTCACTGAAGAAACTAAGGTGGTTATACCGATTTAAAAATTACTTGCTAGGTCAAACGAACATAAAACAATCAACATATCTTATTTGTAATCCAAAAACAACTTTATCTTTGCCAACTTTTTGCGAAACTTAAAAAATTTGACAAAGATGATGACTTTAATAAGAAAGCAAACGGCTAATGCTAAGAATGATGTTTTATCTGGATTAACTGTAGCTTTAGCTCTTGTACCTGAAGCTGTAGCTTTTGCTTTTGTTGCCGGTGTTGACCCGTTGGTGGGTCTGTATGGTGCATTTATGATGGGATTGATTACCTCTATCTTCGGCGGAAGACCTGGTATGATTTCAGGAGCAACGGGTGCTATGGCTGTTGTTATGGTTACCTTGGTTAAAAAAGGTAACGATATCGGTTTATCAATGGATACACCTATTGAAAATATGGGGGTTCAATATTTATTTCTCACCTTGCTTTTGGTCGGTCTTTTACAAATGAGTGCTGGTATTTTTAAAATGGGAAAATTTGTGCGTCTTATCCCCCACCCTGTTATGATGGGATTTGTAAATGGTTTGGCTATCGTTATTTTTCTTTCGCAATTGGGGATGTTTAAAACCCACAAATTGGATGAATATGGCAACAAAATAATTGATCCATTAACTGGAGAGTATGCTAAATATTGGTTGCAAGGAACGGAACTATATGCGATGCTTGGCTTAGTTGGTTTAACCATGCTTATTATGTATGTTTTACCTAAAATCACCACTAAAATTCCTGCTGCTCTTACTGCAATATTGGTGGTGGCGATGTTATCCATTACTTTATTACCTGATATGAATATTAGTACCGTTGGTTCTTTTATTAGAGATGGTGGTGGTGAAGGCTTAAAGGGTGGGTTACCTCAATTTAGCACAGAAATGTTCCAACTTATTC
>JALWSJ010000022.1 GCA_026993705.1 Flavobacteriales bacterium | reverse complement strand
AACTAAAACTCACTTTCTATGCACTCATTCCACTCGCGTTAGGGACGTATCCCTAACGTGTATAAAAAGAGCACCATAAAATGTTTTTATTTCCTTTATACTTCTTCAAAAAATATTTCCATAGCTGATGCTATGCAAAGATTTTTTTCATCGCCTAAAGAAACTAAAACTCATTTTCTTACCGCTCTTTTTACACACGTTAGGGATAGGAACGGCATCCTTTTGGGTTTTTGCACTTATGCAACCCAAAAGATATAGTGGATAGCCCGACCATTACGGCGTTAAAAAGTAGTGGAGTGCAACGAAACTGCTTTTTTATGCCGTAATGGGAACGCCCAAACCTTCATTTTGCTTGGCGTACAGGTATTTCTTTTTTTGAGGATTGGGGTTGAGTTTTTAAATAGGTTCTGATTGTGCCTTTGAAAAGCCATAAAATCATTAGCATACAAAGGATGATGACCATTATTACGCGTTTTGTTTCTATTTGTTTTTTCATAATTTATTGCATTCGTAGAGTATAAATTTAGTGTTTTCTGCCTTTATTTCCACATTGTTGAAGATTTTTTGTAGAAATTTCTTGTAAGACAGGTTTCTGTTGGCGACCATTATAAAACGTCCTCCTTTCTTTAGCCGTTGATATACTTGGGTAAACATGGAAAGAGGCACACTTATGTCTTTTTCATATTCAAAATGAAAAGGAGGATTGGAAATCACCGCGTCTAAACTCTCCGGTGCGATTGGTTCTAAATTATAATGATGAATAAAGGTTGCATTATAAGGTGTCAAATTCATTTTTGATGATTCTATTGCCAGAAAGGAATCGTCCAATAATTGAACGTTAATATGTGGATACTTTTCCAATAGTACTCTTGCTATCACACCGTTTCCGGATGCCAAATCCAATACTTTTTTTTCGGTTTCTTTCAACTCGGTGAGCTCCAACAAAAACTGCGTGGCATAGTCGATATGTTTCCCTGAAAAAACACCATAGTATTGTCTAAAAATCAAACCGTTGTACTCTAATTGAACAATAGGTTGAACAGACTCCACAATTTCTTTCTTGTTTTTTAATAGCAACAATCTGGATTTCTTCTCAGCCTTGGTTTGCTCGATGGTTTCAAAATACTTTTGTGCAACCGTAAGCCATTGTTTCGTAAAATATTTCGTCATGAATCCACAAAGCACTTCTCCTCTTTCGCCTATGTTTTCGTGAATTTCCTGAAGGTACAATTCAAATAAATCTATTGACTTAGGTACTTTAATAATAACTACATCATATTTTGTATCTTGCTTTAGTTGCAAGGGATATAGAACTGTTCCTTGTGTGAGATTGTTTCTTTTTTCATTATAACGTATAGCATCTTTACCTGATTTTAAATTGACAATGCACTTGGGTTGATATTCATGAAACCAAATCGACAAGAAACCAAAAGTATCATTATATATCAATAATTTTGCTGTTGATAAATCACGAATTGACAAATGCTTTACAATCAGTTCATCGGACGCGTTCCAAGGTCGTAAAGTAGCATTTTTCGTTTTAGGAAAACGCTGTATATCAATAGTTTTATTATTAAAAGAGAACTTCATACAGAACAAAGAAAAGAACAAAAACATTTCGTTTGAGTGTGTTTTTATAAAAGTTATACACCATCGAAGTATGAAATGTAGATAAAAACAGATAAAATACTACGGTATTAAATCAGGATTCTATACCTTTGCTTTGGATTTTGCATACTTTTTGTGTAACTTGAGCATGACAAACTCCATAAACAAGGAAAATATGAACGAAAATTTCGAAAATCAAAAAACCAATATCGAGCAGAAAGCTGAAGATATGCTGAATGAAACAGGTGCAGTCTTTCACGATATTGAAGAGTTTGAAATGGTGGCAGATTTCCTTATTGATGATATGCAATTGGATAATGCTTACCTTATATTGGAAAAGGGCTTGGTCCAATATCCCGATTCAGCTAACCTTAAAATGGTCTTATGTGAGTACGATTTTCTGAAAGGAAATACCGAAAAGGCAATTTCCATGATGAGGGATATTGTAGCATCTCATCCTTATGAGGTGGAATACTTACTGGAGTACGCAAACCTATTTGCTCGCAGTGGCAATCCTGAAAAAGCTATTGAGAATTACGAAAAAGCCTTAGACTTTAATATTGAAGACAAGGAATCTTTACTTTTGGACATTGCTTTTGAATACCAACGTATAAGAAATTATGCAAGAGCCTTAGATTATTTAAAAGAAATTATCAAAATTTCTCCTGATAACGACTTGGTATTATTTGAGTTGGGAATTACTTACGGA
>JALWSJ010000021.1 GCA_026993705.1 Flavobacteriales bacterium | reverse complement strand
ATTTAATATCTTATTGCAAGTACTTGACGATGGTCGTTTAACAGACAATAAAGGACGTTTGGTTAACTTCAAGAATACGATTATCATTATGACTTCAAATATTGGAGCGGATTTGATACAAGTAAACTTTGAAGATTACGAAGAAAAATCGGATAACGAAAAAGCAGAAGTTGTCGAAAAAACCAAAGAAGAAGTATTCGATATACTTAAAAAATCAGTTCGTCCGGAGTTTCTAAACAGGATAGACGAAACCATCATGTTCAGACCGTTAACGTTAGAAGACATCAAACAAATTGTCCGACTTCAAATGAACGGATTGGCAAAACGATTAGCTAAAAACGACATCCGACTTTCAATAACAGAAAGTGCAGTAACAGAATTAGCAATCTTAGGTTACGACCCTCAATTTGGAGCAAGACCGGTAAAAAGAGTAATACAAAGAGTGGTACTAAATCAATTGTCAAAAGACTTACTTTCTGGAAAAGTGTCAACAAGCGACGAAATTGAATTGACTGCGATAGACGGAAAATTAGAGTTCATCAAAAAAGAACACGTAGAAGAAAGTTAAGTAGAACAATAATTAGGTCGGGCTATCACTACTCACTCTTTTTCTCTCGAACAGCGAGAGAGAAAAAGGAGTTCAAACACGCCGTTCTATCCCTAACGCTAGTGAAATTGGTGGATAGAAAGTGAATTTTTGGTTTCTTAGACGATGAAAAAAATATTTGCATAGCATCCGCTATGGAAATATTTTTTGAAGAAGGATAAGGAATCAAAAAACGTTTTATACCCTCTATTTTGCTCGTGTTAGGGATGCCAATCCCTAACGTGGGGCAGGTGAGTGCAAAGAAAACGGATTTAAGGTATTACCCTGATTTTAATAAAAAAATCATAAAAGTTGTAACTCTGAATAAAAAAGTTCGTTTTAAGTATTGACTTTAGTATTTTTTTACTGTACATTTGTAATAGCTTAAGTTCGCAGGTGATTTCGTTAAACGAGCATTGTCAATAATGATGCGGAGTTTGCTTTTGTAATAGAAGTTCACTTGCGGATATAAGGTAATAGTATTTTCAAAGATGAAGAAATTAATTAACATATCGACTATATTCTTTTTGATTGTCTTGGCAACAAGCAGTTGTAAAAAAATGAAAGTTCCTTGCGAAAAGGATGAACCGAAGGCAGTAGAAAAAAAAGCAATTTCTAGCGACGATATTTTAGAAAATAATAATGGAAATGTAGATAATGGCAAGCCGATTACCGATCCTGAAAATGAAGATGATGAGGGATTGATTAATTAATCGGTTTAAGAAAACAGAAAAATAAAGAGCGACGGTAGTCGCTTTTTTTTTGCCAAAAATTAACATCGAATAAATGCGATGACAAAAAACAAATTATTTTTATTAGGTCTTATTACCCTTATTGGTTTTCCTGTTTTAGGGTATCCTATCTTATATTTTTTTTCAGAACTAAGCTTTATACAATTATTCCATTCTCAATATTCAATAATTACACAGGTGGTAGTCGGAAGCATGATAGGTGTTTTCCTTGGTTATTTAGCTTGGCGTTTGATGAATCTTTCTTTTATACAGGCGGAGTTGAGTAAACACCTGCAAATGTTTAACTCTACAGAATTAACTCTACCGATAATTTGGTTTGTTAGCTCCTGTGCAGGTTTTGGCGAAGAAGTTTTTTTTAGAGGTATTATACAACCTTTTCTAGGTGTAATTGTAACAGCTGTTGTTTTTGTTGCCATTCACGGATATTTAAACCCCAAAAATTGGCAAATCTCAATTTATGGAATATACATGACAGTTGCAATAGTAATTATTGGATACCTGTCTATTTATGTTGGCTTGGTCAGTGCTATATCAGCACACACGCTTATCGATGTTGTACTTCTGTTGAAAACCAGAAATAGAATAAATGCCGAGAGTACTCATCAATTAAATGAAGAGGAAACAAATTTTGATATGGAAGTGTAAGAAAAAAAAGACTTCAGGCAACCTTAATATATTTTAGATGTTTCTTTAAGTAAATCAATAAAACTGTTTAATGAAAACGTATTTAAATCTTACCGCTTTTATCATTGTTCTATTCGGAGGGATAGCATTTTTGGATTCTTGTAAAAAAGAAGAATCATCAGAAGCAAAAATTAGTCACCATAATGGTAATGAAAGCCATAATATGGGGCAAGCATGTATGAATTGTCATAAACAAGGAGGCTCAGGAGAAAGTATTTTTAATGTTGCGGCGACAGTTTACGATACAACAATGAATAGCGTCTTTCCCAATACAACCGTTCGGTTATATACTGGAG
>JALWSJ010000020.1 GCA_026993705.1 Flavobacteriales bacterium | reverse complement strand
AAAGAATTTTTTCATCATCTAAAGAAACTAAAACTCACTTTCTATGCACTCATTCCACTTGCGTTAGGGATAGAAACGGCATCCTTTTGCCCTCCCTCCTTTTGGAGGGCAAAAGATATAGTGGATAGCCCGACCTTTACGGCGTTAAAAGTAGTGTAGTGCAACGAAACTGCTTTTTATGCTGTAAAGGGAACGCCTAAATCATTTGTTTAATTCATAAATAATAATTTTACCGCTAGTTTTTCGGATGCGTCTTGTGCGGTTACAAAAACGTAATAAATTCCTGTGGCTACGCGTTCTCCGTACATGGTTTTACCGTCCCAAATGGCTTGTCCGCCTAATGATGTGGTTGAATAAACAAGATTTCCGTTGGCATCGGTGATTTTTATGTCGGTATTTTCGCTTAGTCCTTTTATGGCTATTTTTCCATCATAGCTGGGTCTTACTGGATTGGGATAGGCATAGACATCGGTAAATTGTTGATTGGGTTCTGTGGCTTCGCTTTTGTATGCCATGATGCCTTTTTCAGTGCCGACATAGACTTCTCCTGTATTGGGGTTTATGGCTAATGAGCTGACTTTATTTGAGAATATAGGGCTGTTTTCTTCGGTAAAGCCGTGTATCATTTTCGTTCCGTCGGCTGAGATAAGGAATAACCCTCCGCCTTCGGTGGCGAACCATTTTCGATTGGCTCCATCTATTCGTATTTCATTAATATCTTCTGTTCCTAGTAGTACTTGCAGTACTCCTTCGTCGTCGATGAGGACTTCTTGTGCATCGAAGTCTCCTCCTTCAAATATATTTCGAGGGCTATAAATAACTACGGGACCTTGTTCTGTTCCTATCCAAATTTGTCCTTGTTTATCTTCTACTACACAGTTTACAATATCGTATGGTAAATTTCCTTGTCCTTCTACGGTGGTTAACACTTTGTAAGTATCGTCGGATTCGTCGAGTGGGGTTTTGTTATAGTCGTACACCATAATTCCTACTCCTGCTGCTGTTAGCCAAATGTATCCATTGGTTTGGTCAATGTATAAATCGGTGCAAGTTTTATTTTTGATTTGTGATGCCCCGGAAAAAGATTTCCATTGTCCGTCTTTTGTGTAAACGGAAAGCGGTTTATTGACAAAGGAATTTGCTCCCCAAAGGTTACCGTCTTCGTCCATTGCTGTTCCGGCTACACAAACTTTTGATGAATCATCTAACCTGCGTTGTAAGGTTGAGTTGTACCAAGTATGTCTTTTTAATAATTCTCCGTCTTTAAACTCTAATATTCCTCCCTTAAATGAACTGACAAAAATATGTTGGTCGTCTTTTTTATCTATGGTTACATACACACAATCGAAAACGGAATCTACGTTGTTCATTTCCGGTGTGTTTAATCCATTGAAAAAACTCCACGTTTCTTGATTGTAATGATATACGCCATTCATATTCCAAGTGCTGTTCCACGCTGTTCCTTCTGTTCGTCCGGCTGCTACCCATAAATCGTCTCCGTTGGTCGTCATGTAGAAAGCATCGTTGAAATAAGGTCCTTCTATGATATATTTTTCGTAATTGAAGTTATCCCTTGATTTTACCAATCCTCGATTTCTATCACCTATCCAATAATTATCACCGTCCCAAATACAATCATTTGGTGAAATTAGAGCAGTATTGCTATAAGTATATAAAAAATCTTTTTGCTGAAAATTGTTATCTACAACAATAACGCCTCTTTCGGACGAAATAATCAAATCGTTCCCCTTTGGTTTAAAGGCATAATAATCGTTGTGAGTTAATTGAGTTACCTTTTGGGTTACACCGTTTTTGTAGTAATAAAGTGTATCGGTTAAGTAACCTGTATATTTTGCGTTGAGCAATATTCCTTGATTAAATGAAGATGCTGAATTATAATTGATTTGAGGTATTGCTGTGGCTAATTGCCAAACAGAAGGATTGGAAAGAAAAGAATTATTTACATCTGCTTTATATACTCCGTTATCGGTGATTGCAAATATTGAATCATTCGCAATAGTAATATCGTTTACTTTAAGGTTATTTCCTCCGGATTGTATGTAATAGGTATCTTTAATTTCTTGGCGTTCAACATCTACCACTACAATACCGAAGCCGCAGGCTAAATAGGTATATTTTCCTTCAGAGTGTAAGGCGTATATCTGCTTATCACCTATTATATTGCTAACCTTAATACCGGAAAGATTGGTAATTTCTCCGTTTTTTATCAAATCAATATTTCCGGATTGGTAACCGATGATAATGGTTTGTTCTTGCAGGTTGACATCCATTACATTAATTCCCAAATCGGAAAGAGCGTTAATTTTATTATAACGTTCTATACTGTTATCCTTATTTACATAGTAAATGGCAAAAGGGGTTGCGGCATAATAAATGCCATTTGCTTCCGCTACATGAATCACATTTCTATAAGGCAAATATTCTTTCCATGTTCCTATCTCAAAACCTTGTGAAAAAATAGAAAGACTTTGAAATAATAGCAGAATGCTGAACTGTATCTTTTTACTCATACGACGTAGAACGGACATTTTTGCTAATTATTATCCTATCACTTGTAACTTAGCATATTTTAATAATAATTGTTTCTGTCCTGCATTTGGAAAAAATACCGTTGCCTTTTGGTTAGGTGAATCTCCTTCTATATTTAACACCTTTCCTTTTCCGAATCGTTCGTGCATCACTTCTGCCCCGACACTTATTTTTGATGAAGGTGTACCTTTTGAAGGTGTAGCATCAGTATTGGAAACTTTCTTTAGGTTACGCCCACCGAAAGACGGTTTTGCCGGTGCGGAATTTTGAGAAGAAACCATTCTTTTACTAAACTTGCTGCCAAATTGTTTAGGACGAGAACCAAAACCTGTTTGTTCTTCTGCCTGTACAAATCTATCTTGCGGTAACTCTAAAAATTCAGGATTAATTTCTTCAATAAAACGACTGGGTTCGCACGAAATTAAATCGCCCCAACGATAACGACTCATAGCATAGCTGAGTGTACATCTTTTTTCGGCACGTGTAACCGCTACATAAAATAACCTGCGTTCTTCCTCTAAATCAGAACGGCTATTTAACGACATTTGCGAAGGGAACAAATTTTCTTCCATTCCAACGATATAAACATAAGGAAACTCTAATCCCTTTGATGCGTGGATGGTCATTAATGTTACTTTATCATTGTCTTCTTCGTTTTCGTTGTCGGCATCAGTTAGTAAAGCTACATCCAATAAAAAATCTGTCAAAAAAACCTCTTCGTCGTTTTCTTTAGCTTTTTCGGTAAATTCTTTTATCCCGTTTTGAAGTTCTTGAATGTTTTCATATCGAGCTACTCCTTCAGGTGTTTTATCGGCATGGAGTATTTTTGCCATTCCACTATTTTGGGCAATTTCCTTCGCTAAATCATAAGCAGAAAGTGTATCTAATTTTGTAGCAAAACTTTTAATCATGGTTGTAAATTGCATGATTTTTTTTGCTGTTCCCGTATTGATTTCCGTATTATATTTAGGTAAATTAGAAAGCACTTCCCATAATGTAACCCCCTGCTCTCTGGCAACCACAGTGGCTTTATCTAAACTCCCTTGCCCAATTCCTCGTTTGGGATAATTCACTACTCTTTTTAGAGCTTCTTCATCATTATGATTTGCTGTCAATCTGAAATAAGCTATCAAATCCTTAACTTCTTTTCTTTGATAAAAAGACAAACCTCCGTAGATTTTATACGCTATATTTTTTTTTCTCAACGCCTCCTCCATAGAACGGGATTGAGCATTGGTACGGTAGAGAATGGCAAAATCCAAATTATCTGCTTGTTCATTTTGTTTGGTTTCAAAAATATCACGTGCTACAAAACGACCTTCTTCATTATCTGAAAAAGTTTTAATTACTCGTATTTTTTCTCCTTCCGGATTAACTGTCCAAACGTTTTTTTTGATTTGTTTTTTGTTTTTTTCGATAACGCTGTTTGCTGCGTTTACAATCACTTTCGTAGAACGATAATTTTGTTCTAATTTAAAGAGTTTATAATTCGGATAATCTTTTTTGAAATTTAGAATATTTTGAATGTCTGCTCCCCTAAACGCGTAAATACTTTGAGCATCATCTCCCACTACGCATAGATTGTTATATTTTGCTGCAAGTCGTTTTACAATTAAGTACTGTGAATAATTGGTATCTTGATACTCATCTACCAAAATGTATTTGAATTTTTCTTGGTATTTTTCTAAAACATCAGGAAAGTTTTTGAGTAGAACATTTGTCTTAAACAACAAATCATCAAAATCCATTGCTCCTGATTTAAAACATCGTTTAGCGTACTCAACATACACTTCGCCCATTCGTTTCCTTCCATTTGAGCGGTCGTCAGCCTGAATTTCCGTATTTTGTAAATAGGCTTGAGGCGAAATCAGGTTATTTTTTGCCATCGAAATTCGAGAACCTACGAGTGCGGGTTTATACAATTTATCATCCAACCCCAATTCCTTAACGATGGTTTTAATCAAACTGCGAGAATCTTGTGTATCGTAAATAGTAAAATTACTTGGATAACCGATGCGGTCGCTTTCTGCTCTAAGAATACGTGCAAAAACCGAGTGAAAAGTACCCGACCACACATTTCTAGCTTGTCCATCTCCCAACATTTTAGAAATACGCTCTTTCATTTCTTTTGCCGCTTTGTTGGTAAATGTTAGTGACAAAATATTGAATGGGTCTATTCCTTTATCTATCATATTAGCAATACGATAGGTAAGCACTCTTGTCTTACCGGAACCTGCACCGGCAATCACCATCATAGGTCCATTAATGTTTTCGGCTGCGGCTCTTTGTGGTTCGTTTAATTCATCTAAATAACTCATACCACAAAAATAAGGATAAAGAAAATGGTTTTCTTTTTTTGGCGTAGAAAAAGTTTTGAACGAAAAAAAGTACTATTGATTCCTCTTCTTATACAACACCGGATTTAAGCTATCATCATTATACATTTTCATTTGTCGATAAACTTTAATTCTCTTCTCTCCGGATTTAATTTCCTCTAACAATCTATCGAAAGAAGCCGAAAGGTCTTGCTCTTGCTCTTTTAAAATATCCAACTTATGTTTACACTGAATCTTATGACTCTCCGAAGCATTTTCACGATTTACCTGCTCTTGCATATGGTAAATTTTAAGACAAAGTATAGACAATCTATCCACTACCCACGCTGGACTTTCCGTATTGAGTAAAGCTCCCTCTTTGTAGGCTACATCCTTAAACAAATCAATATAATAATCATCAATTTTTTCTACCAAATCGGTACGATGTTGATTTGATTTATCAATTTTTCGTTTCAATTCCATTCCATACTCAGGGTCAATATTCGGATCTCTTACAATATCTTCATAGTGCCACTGCACGGTATCCACCCAATTTTTAAGATAGAACAAATGCTCAATAGTTCCTTCCTCAAAAGGATTAGAAACAGGCGTGTTAATATCATCTTTGATATGATAATCTTCAATTGAACGATTGAAAATGGTTATACACTCTTTAGACTTCATAAAATGTTTACTTTTTGTCTTTATAAAAAATAGACTCCAATTCCGAAGCCTCTTTCGGGTCTAACCTTCCCGCCAACACCAAACTCAATTGTTTACGTTGAAGAGCCGACGCAAATCTTCTTTTTTCCTCTTCCGTTTCAGGAATCAATTCCGGAATACTAATGGGATTTCTATGTTGATCGATAGCAACAAAAATAAAAATAGCCTCGTTACTTTTTTTTCTTTTTCCCATAGAATCTTCAACAAACACTTCTACAAATATCTCCATAGAAGTAGTAAAAGCTCTAGAAACTTTTGCCTCCAAGGTAACATAATCCCCTGCCAAAATAGGTTGGTCAAACGAAACATTATTAATCGAAGCCGTTACCACTACCCTTCCGCAGTGTCGATACGCCGAAATACTAGCCACTTCATCCATCCATGCCAACAAACTACCACCAAACAAAGTATCCAAAGCATTCGTATCGTTAGGCATTACTTGCTTCGTTTGAATAGCAAGCGTTTCTTTAGCAGTTTTAACAAACATATTTTTATTTTAATAGTTAATACGCACAAAAGTACACAAATATATGAACAGAAATCCTTTTAAATAGATTTTGGGCGTTCCCCTCATACCATTTGAAAATTGAAAAGAGCCGAAAGAAAGTGAATTTTAGTTTTCTTATACGATGAATAAAATCTTTGCATAGCCTTAGCTATGGAAATATTTTATGAAGAAGTATAAGGAAAATAAAAACGCTTTATAGGGCTCTTTTCAATGTTTAAATGGTATCATTTACAAAAGACACATATCGCTCTCGCTAAACGTGTCTTTTATAAATGAGGGTCGGGCTATCACTACTCACTCTTTTGTGTTGCATATACACAACAACACAAAAGGAGTTCAAACACACCGTTCTATCCCTAACGCGAGTGGAATGAGTGCTAAGAAAGTGAATTTTTGGTTTCCTAGACGATGAAGAAATAATATCAAAAAACAGGATAAAATTAACCTAAAGGTAAATAAAAAATGTTTTAAGTATATTTGTAGAAATAAGCAACCACACAATGAGTTTTAAGCCAAATCTTAGGATAAGAATTTACATATCGATGCTCGCATTGATATTAATTTCTTTATTAATAATTGGAGGCACAACCATCTATTTTTTCGACAATCAAAATGAAAAATACCATTTAGGCAGATTAGCCAGAAAAGAAAAAACCATTTTAGCATCACTTCAATACTTTTTACAAGATTTTCATGTGGACGAAAACACCGATGTAGTCAGTAAAGAGTTTGAAAAGGAAATAAAGATGCTTTCCGACATTAATAAAGTTAAATTAAATGTATTTAACACGAAAGGCGAAATATTAATGTCTAGTGATTATAATTACGAAGACCCTTATTTCTTTGAAAAAAAAATAGACCCGAAAATATTAAAAGAAATACAAAAAACAAAAAAACGTAACGTCTTTGAGGAAGGAAAAGACAACATATCTACTTATTCCTATATTTTTGATAAAGATGGTGATGAAATAGCTATTGTCAACATTCCCTACGATAAGAAAAAGATGCCAGTGAAAGATAATTTAAAACCATTCTTAAATGCCTTGATATGGGTATATGTTTTTTTACTTATCAGTGCTAGTATAATCGCTTTCTTTCTGTCAAATTACATTACAAAATCACTTAGAATCATTGCCGATAAAATGAAAGCAGTAAGTATAAATAAAAAAAATACACCTCTGGAATGGGAAGCTAAAGACGAAATAGGAATGTTAGTGAACGAATACAATAATATGATTAAAGAGCTGGAAGAAAGTGCCGAAAAACTTGCTAAAAATCAACGGGAATTAGCCTGGCGGGAAATGGCAAAACAAGTTGCTCATGAAATTAAGAATCCTTTAACTCCCATGAAATTAAGTGTACAACACTTAGAACGGGCATTAAAACCGAATGACCCTGATTACGAAAAAAAACTTTCTCTTTTTTCAAAAAAAATGGTACAACAAATTGATACGTTAACCTCAATAGCCAATGAGTTCTCAAATTTTGCCAAGATGCCAAAGGCTACTATTGAACAGGTAGAATTGAATGAAATTATATTAAACACCATAGAATTGTTTAAGGAAATAAACAATATAAAAATAAGCTATCACTCCACTATAAATAAAGCCTTTGTTTCCGGTGACCGTAAACAACTTACACGTGTGTTTAATAACTTAATAAAAAATGCCATTCAAGCCATTCCTAATTCTATTGAAGGGAAAATAAAAATCGAGTTAGCGGAAAAACATGATCATTATCTTGTTTCTATTACTGATAACGGTACCGGTATTCCAAAAGAAGTGTTGAAAAAAATATTTGTTCCAAATTTCACGACAAAATCAACAGGAACCGGTTTAGGATTAGCAATGGTAAAACAAATTATAGAAAACCATAAGGGTACGATTAGTTTTACAACTGAAAAAAATAAGGGAACTTCCTTTTTAGTTGTACTTCCAAAAGTTAAATTTGTTTAAAGTAATAGAACTTTATCGTATATATTATGGTTGTTATTTTAAGTTGTTTTACCTTTGTGTAAAATTTATTATATAAATATATAGTTATGAAAAAGAAAATCTTATCGCTATCATTGATAGCTATGGTTGGTTTAGGAATAGTTGCAACCCCAAGTTGTAAGAAATATCCTGAAGGTCCAAGTTTGAGTATTAAGTCTAAAAAAGCTCGTTTGGCAGGTACTTGGAAAGAAAGTAAAGTAATAAAAGAAAACGGTGAAGCTGGGACTCCTGATAATACTTATACACTTACTTTTACTAAAGATGGTAAAGTAACCATAAAAACGGACGCTGGTATGTTGGGTACTTTAAGTGTTGATGGTACTTGGAAATTTGATAATAAAAAAGAAAATATTATCACAACGTATGGTAATTCGACTTCACAATCTAAAATTCTTGAATTAAAAAACAAAGAACTTGGTTTAGAAGATTCTAATGGTTATAAAACTTATTATACTAAACAATAAGTTGAAATAAGTATTTATAAATTAAAAAGCCTCACAATTTAGTTATTGTGAGGCTTTTTTATGCTGATTTGTTTTTGTGTTTTACTATTCTATACTTTTGTTATCTAATAGTTTAGTTTATTTCACTGTATAACCTTAAATAAACTACTTTTTTTATACTTACCAATTGCGTTAGGGATTGTATCCCTAATCTGTGTAAAATGAGCACCATAAAATGTTTTTATTTCCTTTATACTTCTTCAAAAAATATTTCCATAGCGGGTGCTATGCTCAATGCAATAAACTTTATGGAGAATTTGAAGAATTTATTTTTTTCAAGACTTAGGCGTAAAATTTTTGTTGTAACGGGTTACTACAAAATTTTACAACGACAGTATTGGAAAAAAGAAAGATTCAAAAATTCTTAAAGTTTGTTGTTTTGAGCATCAGCAAAGATTTTTTTCATCGTCTAAAGAAACTAAAACTCATTTTCTTTCCGCTCATTTCACTGAGACCTAGTAGGTTTTGAAAACCTACTAGGTCTGAAAAAAGATTAGTCACGCGTTAGGGATAGGAACGGCATCCTTTTGCCCTCCCTCCTTTTGGAGGGCAAAAGATATAGTGGATAGCCCGACCTCTTTTCCTACAAACAATATTTAGCGATAGCGGTATGTTGTTTGTATAAAAAGAGGGAACGCCCAACAAATTAAGACCATTGCAATACTACATGAAAACTGAATAGAAACTCATTCTACTTCAATCTTCTGCGTTATCGAAATTTTTTAATCCTCATTATCAACACGATAACTG
>JALWSJ010000019.1 GCA_026993705.1 Flavobacteriales bacterium | reverse complement strand
GTTTTTTACACAGTCGCTTAATAATCCCTAACGCAGTTGAGATATAAGTGTAAAGAAAATAGAGTTTAGTATTCTTAGACGATAAAAAACTTCAAAAAAAATTTATCCTTTCTATTTTTTGATGTTGAAGGTTGACGTTAGTTGTTTGCTTCCTTACTAGTTTATAAAAAAAACAAATATTAAATAGTTTATTTACAGCTGGTTATCTGTGTATTGTCGGTTATAGTCGTTTTTGTCCGAATGTTAAATAATTTATCTCCGAATCTTATTTCTCTATCGTCGTTCATTTGCATCGTCAAACAACAATTAGCGCTGATTGTTTAATAGACGATAACATAAATGTAAATAATTAAAAATAATAAATCATGAGAAATTTAAGAAATCAAGTGCAGTTAATCGGACATTTAGGAGCAAACCCTATAATCAAAGAATTAGATAACGGTAAAAAAGTCGCCCGAATCACCTTAGCTACAAACGAGACCTATAAAAATAAAAATAACGAACGGGTAACAGAAACACAATGGCATAACTTAGTTGCTTGGAATGGTCAAGCAGTCTTAGCCGAAAAATATTTGGAAAAAGGAAAAGAAGTCTGTATTTCCGGTAAATTGGCAAGCAGATCTTATGTTGATTCAGAAGGAGTAACACGATACATTACAGAGGTAGTAGTAAACGATATCTTGCTTTTAGGAAAAGCAAATGGCTAAATCTTAATCCCAAAATGTTGGCTTATCTTTCATCAATCCTTAAATACAAAAAGATTGATGAAAGAGGGCTATACGAGAATCTCAACCCTAATTATTCATGATATTATAACGAAATCACTTGCGAATTTAAGATATAATATAGATAATTAGGTAATTATTTTTTTGTTAATATATTGAATATAACAATAATATATTGTAATATTGGTTTATTAATAAATATTTATAGTTAATGCGTTTAACTAAAAAACTCAAGTATATTTGTGTTCAAATCCTATATACGGTTTTAAGTATAAAGAAATTAAACAGATTTAATAAATCGTTTATGCAACTTTTTTTAATAGAGAGCGTATAAATGTGTCACCTGAATTTTGTCTTAATTCATATATGTATTAAAGGCAATTTTTAACATCAAAAATAATAAGTATGAAAAAAATACTACTTCTTTTTTTATTGATTTTCTCCTTTACCGTTTTTACAAGTAAGGCGTTTTCACAGGCTTGTAACGTAATTTATGTTTCAACTACTGGTACAGGTACAGGGGATATTTCTGATCCTACAAATTTAACAACAAGTTTAACCATTGCCAGTATAGGAGATGTTATTCGGTTAGATTCAGGTACGTACGTCTTATCAAATCCATTGCTAATTCCTTCAGGTGTTACGATAGAAGGAGGGTTTATCGCAGCTGAAAATTGGAGGAAATACAGTACAGCGGGGTTAACAACAATCTACCGAGATGCGACGAATCCTGAAGGAACACAATATTTAGATAGGCTAGTTGCTTTGTATGGTATTTCAGCAACGAATTTTAGACTTCAAGATATTACCATAAAAACAGCTGACGCTACAACTCGAGCGACTTCGGTTTATGGGGTTCATTTGTCGAATTGTTCAAACTATAAGTTTATAAGAACTCAGGTAATTGCAGGTCAAGGAGGTGCTGGAATTGATGGAATTCCCGGTATAGATGGATTACCAGGAAGCCCTGGCTCGAATGGAACAGATGGGAATAATGATAATCAGAATAATAGTGGTATAGGAGGAAATGGAGGAGATGGAGCTGGCGTAGGATTTGGAATTGGGGGAGGGGGTGCACCCGACCCTCCGGGTGGTAGTAATGCTGGTATTGCTGGTGGTGCTGGAGCTACCGCGACTGGTGCGTTAGCTGGTGGTGGCGGTGGTGGTGGTGGTTCTGGTGGAGGAGAAGATAATGTTGGTGGTTCTGGTGGTTCTGGTGGTGCATATTTTGGTGGTGGAATTAATACATCAGGAGGTGGTGGAGGAGGAACGGGAACTTGTCAAGGGTATAATGGAGGTGCTGGTGCTGTTGGTGCAAATGGTATTGATGGAGCAAATGGAGGTAGTGGTGTAGGCCCTTCTGGTACGTATTCTGGAGGTTTTTTTGTGCCAGGAGCTATTGGTGCGTCTGGACAAAATGGAACAGGTGGAGCTGGAGGACATGGTGGTGGTGGCGGTGGCGGTCAAGGAAATGCTAATTTTTGGAATTGGTGTTTGTATGGAGCAGGTTCCGGAGGTGGCGGTGGTGGTGGCGGTGGTTCCGGAGGTACTGGAGGCACCGGAGGTGCTGGAGGAGGAGGTTCATTTGCAGTGTATTTGTTTAATAATGGAGCTAACTCTTTCTTTGAGCAAGATAATTTTTCTACTTTAGGTGGTGGTGCAGGTGGTATTGGAGGTGCAGGAGGTATTGGAGGTGCAGGTGGTGCAGGTGGATATGGAAGTAGTTATACGCATGGAGAGGTAGGGGCTGGTGGAAATGGAGGGGCTGGAGGTAGAGGAGGAAACGGAGGTAATGGTCAAAATGGGGCATATGGAGATTCTGCACCATTGTATATAGATGGTGGAACTAATCCGTTAACCGCAGATATTATTTTTGATTTAGCTAACCAACCTGTTATTACGATGGAGCATAAGATTTGTTTAAAAGATACTTTTGATTACGGAGCTCCTTCGGCAAATGTTTGGAATTTTGGAACAGGCTCAAATCCCATCAACATTTCGGGTACAATAGGTCAGACTACTTACGGTGATAGAGGGCGACATGATGTGATTTTTGGTACAGACACCTATGAAGGGTTTAACTATGTTACAGAGGTTTCACCAAACATAGCTGATGCAGGCGTAGACTCTGTTATTTGTGATAATAATAATATCTATAATCTTTGGGGAAACACACCAGAGAATGGAACAGGTACGTGGACAGTACTTTCAGGAACTTCTACGGTTGACAACCCTAATCAAGAAAATAGTACAATAAATTTAGTTGAAGGTGTTACCGTGTTAGAATGGAAAATAACAGGAAATAACTGCTGTGGATCAACTACAGACACCGTTGTGATTACATATAATACTGTTTCTGTTATACCAACAAGTATAACAGGAAATAGTCTTGTTTGTATTGGTGATACAATTACATTGGAGGTAAATTCAGGTCAGATAGGAACCGGAGCTAATTGGGAATGGTACGAGGGCAGTTGTGGCGGTACACCAATAGGAACCGGTGCTCAAATTGATGTTTCTCCAATTGTCCCAACTACTTATTTTGTTGCACCTGTAAACGGAGTATGTCCGATAACTCCGGGATGTTATTCGGAGTTAGTTAGTGTCGGTTCATATTCTACAGCACCAACATCATTACAATTTAGTCAACAAAATATTTGCGGACATGATTCAACAACGGTTAAACAAATTGGTGGTGTATTAAGCCCCGGAGAACTTTGGTATTGGTCTATTGATAGTTGTGGTGGACAAGTTGTCGGTTACGGAGATAGTATTGTTGTTGCACCAATGGAGACAACCACTTATTATTTACACGCCAACAATTCTCAATGTCAAGAGTTTAATTGCGAATCAGCTACGTTGAATGTTATCAGTACTATGGTAACGTTTGAATGGGAAGATACGATTTGTGGTGTTTTTGATCCTTATGATTTGTCGGGGCTAGGTAATCCAACAGGAGGTGTTTTTACTGGACCTGCAATAACAAACAATATATTCGAACCTGCATTGGTAGGTCAGGGTATATATCCGATTACCTATACCTATTATGATCCGGTATCTGAATGTTATGTGCCGATTTACGATGTTATTCCTGTTTTTCTGACTTGTGATGATGATGTAACAGAAGTTAATACAATTACACCAAATGGAGATGGTGTAAATGATACCTGGCAACTGGACGTGGGAAAATATTCTGCTCCCGAGGTTATTATTTATAATAAATGGGGAAGTGTTATCTTTAGAAGCACCAAAAGTTTTGTTACCTGGGATGCAATGTACAAAGGTAATACCGTTGCTTCAGGTGTTTATTATTATATTGTTAAATTTGGAGACGAAAAACCACAACAATCTGGTTCGTTGAATGTAATAAGGTAGAATAATATGCTAAAATTAAATTTGAATAAAGTAGTAACGGCGTTATTTATAGGAGTGGTTTTCAGTTTTCTGCACATAAAGGCTCAGCAAATACCTTTAAAAAGTTTGTATTTGTATAATCGCTTGTCTTATAATCCAGCCGAGGCAGGAACAAGAAATTATATTCCCGTGTATCTTGCTGCCAGAAAACAATGGACAGGAGTAAAAAATGCTCCAGTTACTCAAGACGTATCTCTACATACGCCAATAGGGACAAAGTTCGGTTTAGGCTTAAATCTTTACAATGAGGTAACCGGAGCAAGTGATAGAACAGGGGGTAGCCTAGCTTTTAGCTACCGAATAAAAACAACAGCTAAAACAAATTTAGCGTTTGGTCTTTCGGCTGTATTTACCCAGTTTTCATTTGATAAAAATCAAATTGTTACACAAAACCCTAACGATGCAGTAATTAATAATAATACGTTGAGTTATTTTATACCTGATGCAGGGTTCGGATTAAATTACTACGGTGATAATTTTAGAATAGGTTTATCTGCGGTAAACCTGATTCAGACAAAGAAAGATTTATCAACTGTTGCTGTGAGTAATATATTAAATCGAGTATATTATTTGGATGCCAACGCAAAACTTAAAATGAGTAACAAATTGGATTTGATTCCAAGTGTTTGGGCGAGATATATGGTACAAGCCCCTTTTGTTGTAGAAGGCAATTTAAGGCTGATGTACAATAGTATGCTTTGGTTAGGTGTTGGATATAGAACGCAGGATGCGGTTGTATTAGAGTTGGGACTTGAATTTAAAAAGTTTGTCATTGGATATGCGTATGATTATACATTATCTGATATTAATACGATTAGTAACGGAACGCACGAATTGATAGTTGGTTATCAAATAGGAATTGATACATCTCCGAGAACTTCCTCTTGGAAAACTAGAAATAGAATTTATACGAACAGTAGAAAATAGACTAAATGAAGTATCTTTTATCGATTCTATTGATTGGGTGTTTATTTGTGTCCGGAAAAACACAAGTTGAATTGGCGGATTATCTTTTTGATAATTACGAATATAAATTGGCGATTAAATATTACGAAAAAAGTGATTTACTAAATCAAGGAGAAGCCAAACGTTTGGGGCTAGCGTATTACTACGTAAATGATTTTAAAAACACTGAGCGAATCTTTAAACAAATTGCTGATGCAAAACGGCTTAACTACGAGGATTCAATCATTTATGCAGAATCTTTAAAAAACAACAAAGAGTTTGATTTGGCGTTGAAGTTTTTACCCAAAAAACCTAAAAATGAAGTCGATAAGGTGTTTATTTCCGACATCAAAAAAGATATTGGATTTTTAAGAAAGTACTATGCAGAGGAAAAAGAAACAGAAGTTTCTATTTTTAACCTAAAAAAAATAAATACACCTGCCGCAGATTTATATTCTAAACCATTCAAACGGGGCGTACTTTTTATTTCAGAAGATAAAAATGAAGACGATATTCTTGTTTTGAAGCAAAGCGACACTCTTTCTCAAAAAGACGAATTAGCCTATGGTTCTCATTTAAGACCAAGAGCAACACTATATTATTATTCTAAAAAAGATGGAAAAAATAAAATATCAATGCCCGAAGATTTTCATGTGGGAGCTTTTGATATAGATTATAAAAACGACTTAATTTATCTAACACGAACGGATTTTGTCAAAAAATGGGATAAGTATAAACAACAACCTCATATTTGGGTTGGTTTTTTGGATATACAAAATTTACGCGTAGATAATTTGGAAAAATTAAAATTCGACGGATTGAAGGATTATATCCCTACCGGTCATCCTTGTTTAGTTCCCGATACGAATATTATTTATTTCTCAACTGTTCCGGAAGAAGGGGGACAAGGTGGTTTTGATTTGTATTCAGGGGTATTAAACGATAAGAAAGTGGATAGCTTACGAAACCTTGGGGTGGAAATTAATACAGATGGAGATGAGTTTTTCCCAACCCTAGCCGATTCTAATTACCTTTATTTTACTTCCAACGGAAGACCCGGATTTGGAAATTTGGATATTTATAAAGCCGAAATGATTAATTATCACTTTCCAAGAAATACAGAAATACTCCCGGAACCATTCAATTCTCCCGCCGATGATTTTTGTTTCATCTACTCTAGAAACAAAAAGAATAAAGGATACATAACCTCCAATAGATATGGAGGAATGGGAGACGATGACCTCTATTTATTTAAAATGGGAAAACAGCTGGTGTCCGGTATTGCTCGTGATGCGGACGGAAATATATTGGTAGGAGCTTTAGTTCAATTGTTGGATTTAGACGGAAATGTGTTAGCTGAAACCTATACCGATGAAAATGGAAGATATGCCTTTAGAGTTCCTCCCGGCGAATATGAGTTGCTGATTACAACCGAAGACGGTTTTGTAGCTCGTCAGCGAATAACGGTAGATGAAAATTGGGATAATAATAAAGATATCAATTTACAATTGATTGAAGATACAGGAATAGCGGAGGTGAAAAGTGTCGTAACAGGGGAAGATACAGACAAACCATTAAGTCAAGTAACGATTCAGACCTACCGAAAAAATGACGAAGGCGGAGAGTGGGTGCTCGTAGATTCTTTGGTTACGGATGAGACAGGCGAATGGAAAGCGGATTTACAACGGAATTTAGATCAAAAAGTAGTATTCAAACATAATTTATATGAAACTCAAACCGTTGAAGTGTTAACAAAAGACCCTGAACGTTCCTCTAAAATCAACGAAATGTTGATGGGAATAGAAATGAAACGGGCTACAATGGGAGGTCAAATTCTTGATGCAATCACCAATAAACCGGTTGCAGACGCCGTTGTAGAACTATACGAGAAGCAAGCCGATGGTTCGTGGAAGAAAGTAGCCTCTGTTCTAACCGATAAAGATGGAAATTGGCAACACAACATAGATAATACTAAGGCATACAAAGTAATTGTAAAAAGAGAAGGATATGATGATTATGCCTTTAGAGTTCCGCCGGTATATGAAATGACTGATGAATATCGTAAAAAACTACTAGCTAATATAAGTACTAAAAAACTAAGCCCATCTGCTGAGTTAGATGCAAAAATAAATATAGATAATATATATTTTGAATTTGGAAAGAGTGATATTCAAGAAGATTCGTACGAAATAATGGATAATATTTATAAGTTCTTACGAAGAAACAGCACCATCGTTGTAGAGTTAAGTGCCCATACAGATTGCTATGGAAGCGAAGAACAAAATATGAAACTATCTAAGAAAAGAGCAGAATCTTGTTATAAATATCTAGTAGATAAAGGTATAGACAAAGCGAGGTTAGTACCGAAAGGATATGGCGAAACTCAAATGCTGAATACCTGTGAAGAACAACGAAAAGACCCGAAAGCAGCAGCAATCAACAGAAGGGTAGAATTAAAAGTTCTTGAAAGAGCTCCTACTTTCTAATTTGTAGGAAAATGAATTTATATTCAAAAAAGCAACGATGGAAACTCTTATTAGTCGCCTTGGCAACACTAATAATAGGAGTTACATTATGGTATTCCGGTTTAATAGCAAAGAAAGTTCAGCAGGAAGAACGCCAAAAAGTAAAGTTGTGGTCAGAAGCCATTCGTAAAAAAGCGGAATTAATCCATATTACAGATGATGCCTTTAAACAGCTGGCGGAGCAAGAGCGAAAAAAGGTAGAATTGTGGGTATCTGCAACCAAAGAAATGCAGAAAGACTTAAATGATTACAGTTTTGCTTTATCCATAATTCAAAATAATAAAAGTATTCCCTTAATACTGACCGATGAGCAAAACCAAGCTATAACAACAGCCAACCTACAGGATTTAAAAGACGACACATTACAAAAACTCATAGCAGTTTGGGGTAAAGAAAACCCGCCAATAGAAATAGCCTTTGCTGGAAAAAACAAACAAAAAATATACTATACCAATTCAAAAAAGTATTTTGATTTACAACACCGAAGAAATGAATTGATTACGTCTTTTAACAAAGATTTGGTCGATAATTTTGCAATGGTTCCCGTTGTGTTTGTAAAAGAACCTTCCGGAGAAATAGTAGCCACCAATGTAAGCGAAAAGCAAATAAAAAAAGCAGGGGGAGTAGATAAGTTATTAAAACAAATGTCCGAAGAAAATAAACCGTTAGAGTTAGTTCTGTCAGACGAAAATTTAGGCAAGGTCTATTTTCAAGACTCCGAAACACTAAAGCAATTACGCTTTTTTCCGGTAGTAATACTACTATCCATAGGAGTTTTCTTAATCATAGCATATTTTCTATTTAGTACCTTCCGAAGAGCCGAACAAAACCAAGTATGGGTAGGAATGGCAAAAGAAACCGCCCATCAATTGGGAACGCCATTATCCTCCTTAATGGCGTGGATAGAATTACTCCGAATGCAAGGCGTAGAAGAAAGTTCTCTCAAAGAAATGGACAAAGACATCAAAAGATTAGAGACAGTAACAGAACGATTTTCAAAGATAGGCTCTGAAACCAAGTTGGAAGAAGTAAACCTTTGTGAAGTACTGCAACATAGCACCGATTATCTTGAAAAAAGAGTCTCAAAAAAAGTCGTTTTCTCAACAAAATGCCCCGAAAAGAACATAAAAGTCAAACTAAATATCCCTCTTTTTGAATGGGTCATAGAAAACCTAACCAAAAATGCAGTTGATGCAATGGAAGGAGTAGGTAAAATATCATACAAAGTAATTATAGAGGACGACAAAATCAATATCTACATTCAAGATACCGGTAAAGGAATCCCACAAAGTAAATTAAAAACCGTTTTTGAACCGGGTTATACCACCAAAAAAAGAGGGTGGGGCTTAGGTCTATCTTTAGCCAAACGAATTATCGAAGAGCATCACAAAGGAAAAATAACCGTCCATAAATCCACAGAAGAAGGAACAACTTTTAAAATATCCTTGCCCGGAGTTGACGAATAATTTGGACGTTCCCATTACAGCATAAAAAAGCAGTTTCGTTGCACTACACCACTTTTCAACGCCGTAATGGTCGGGCTATCCGCTATATCTTTTGCCCTCCAAAAGGAGGGAGGGCAAAAGGATGCCACTCCTATCCCTAACTCGTATAAAAAGAGCGTAAGCGTACGGTGAAGTACGTCTTGTAAGATGATTAAAATACACTGACTTTTGTACCTAAACAAAAAAAATAGAAATTTATGTTAGGATTAGGTACAGAACATACATACTGTTACTATTTGTC
>JALWSJ010000018.1 GCA_026993705.1 Flavobacteriales bacterium | reverse complement strand
CTGCTTGTGTTTCCAGCATAGATTCCGTAGCAAAGTTAATTACTGTTATCGCAAAGAAGCCGACATACAGGAATTTATATTTTTGTAAGCGAATAATTGGGTAGGTTAATAAGAAAAGAAAATAAAGCAAACCTATAATTCCTGAACCAATAGCTGTTTGCAGAAATTGATTATGCGAATTAAGATGACGATTTACCAAATTGTCATAATGTTTTTTCTTGTACCTTTCTGTTAGTCTGTCCGAAACATCTCCTGTTCCATATCCGAATAAAGGTCGTTCTTTGATGAGTTGCATTGATTCTTTCCACGCAATTAATCGTATCGCCGTTGAACTATTGGGTTTTAATTGTTCTTGTTCAGCTTGTTCAACCGAAGAAAAAACTTCGGAAATCCTGTTTTTAATTGTTGAAGAAGTGTTAATTGTCAAAGAGAGAACACCTATTAGAACAGCTATGGAAATAATTCCTTGTTTGTACTTTTTGTGTCGAACAACCCAATAAATAGAAGCTCCCAAATGCACCGTTAACAATCCCAATAACCCTGATTTTGATGCTCCCAGCAAAATAGCAATACTAAAAAGTACAATCAGGACTAATGTAAAACTGCGTTTTACATAATTTTCTTTTCGAGGATGAAAAAATAAATGATAAAGAGCAACAATGGTAAACAATAAGTAGTAACTGTAATAACTAACGTGTGTAAAAAATGAAGATTCCCCGTAAAAAAACGAGGATAGGCTTTTTGTTTCTATGAACAGCAAGGAGGAGTTTGTCAAATTGAGAAGAACAGCAACTATACAACCTTCAATAAATGATTTTAAAATGCGAGGCAAATAATCTTGTACAGGAATTTTACCAAAATAAAAAGCTAACGGAAATACGAGTAAAGACGCTTTGACTTCTGCATTAAACCATGCTTCGGATGTGTTTTTCGAATACAGTACTCCCGCAAGACCTATGAAATAAAAGAAGGTAATCCAAAACACATTTGGTAGGTGATTACCTTTTTGTTTTTGGCTAAAAAAAACAGAAACGACAAATAATAAAGCTACCAAAGGAACTATCCATTCCTTTTTTAAAGGAAGAATAAAAGCAATAAGCAACAACAAATAATAAATTAACTTATCTTTGGTATTCTTTGGAGGTAACGACATCAATCAAATGTTAAAAGATTTAAAATACATAAAAATAGCCATAGCCTTTTTGTTGTTAGGAGTGATAATGTATGCACATTTTAAAGTTGAGCAAAGAATAGAGATAATCACCCCGCCTTATGCCTTTTCAAACAAAGATACAATAAACTTTTCTATCGCCTCCAATAGTCAAGAAGACAACTACAAAGTACAAGTCAAAAACCTATTGACATCTACTTTGGTTTACGATACAATTTTGTCGGTTTCTCCAACCTTTTCGAGTTATGATTCTTCAGCTATTAACCAAGGTTTTCCAAAAAATGATTACACGTTAAAAACGCATTTGCCTTCAGGATTATACACCATCAATGATAGCCCAATTTTGGTAAAAGAAGATAAATACACAGAGGTAACCTTTGTTGTTCCCTTTGTTAACACACATTTTTATACACCAGTAAATAACCATTGGTTCTTCAAAAGTAATTCAACGATATTGAGTCTTGATAAACAAATAAAGATAGACGAACACACCAAAGGTTTGCTACCCTTTATGCGAGAGGTATCTAACAAATATTCAATAAAATTTGTTACTGATTTAGACCTTGAAGACAAAGAAAATTTTAATACTAATTTATTGATAATTTACGGGAAATCTGTATTTTGGTCTCCCAAGATGTTGCAAAATTTACTAGATGTTACCCAACAAGGCGGTAACGTTCTGCTGATTTCAGAAAACGCCTATTATGCTCAGTTTTGTTACGATTCACAAAAGAATTTTGCTAATACAAAGTGTAAAGAACTAAAACCTTTTCAGCCTGATAACATACAAACTTGGCGACCAAAGTTAGATGAAGAGTACCTGTTTATTCGAGAGCTACATTCCGTTTTTGGAGGAGAAGCCGTTGATAAATACAATTTATATATAAAAGCACCACAACACGCTTGTTTTTCTGGAATACAAGATAGTGTATTGTCTATAAACGCAAGGTATTTTATGGGGGTAGCAAAAAAAGAAGGAAATCAACCTTTGGAGAATTATAAAGTGTTAGCCTATGTAATTTGCAAAAAAGACAATCTAGCAGGAATCATAGAGTATAACAACAAGCAAACAGAAACAATTGTATTAAGTTTAGGTTCAGAAGACTTCTGTTTAAAAGAAAACCAAGGAAATCCTCAGATATACAAAATAATGCTC
>JALWSJ010000017.1 GCA_026993705.1 Flavobacteriales bacterium | reverse complement strand
CTCTTATACCTTATGTTACGATTTTATTAACTTCTAATTTGAGAACTTCTTCTTTTTTAATTCTAAAAGATGGGTGTTTTTTTCTTATTTTTCTTAGTTTTTATTGCTCATAACGATTTTAAAAACTCAACAACTTCTTTATTTTCAAATTCATCAAAAACTTCATCGGTAAAAGCATCAACAAGCATTTGTTTAGCTGTTTGTTCGCTTATTCCACGAGATTGCAGATAAAAAACAGCTTCGTTGTTAAATTGTCCCGTTGTAGTACCGTGACTGCATTTTACGTCATCTGCATAGATTTCTAGTTCTGGTTTGGCATCCATTGTTGCATTGTCTGAAAGAAGTACATTATTGTTTTTTTGATAGGCTTCTATCTTTTGAGCATCTTGGTGGACGATTACTTTTCCGTTAAATACAGCAGTAGATTTATCGTAGAGAACTCCTTTATAGATTTCGCTACTCATACAGTTAGGAGCAATGTGATCGACCCTTGTGTGATTGTCGATATGTTCTTTTTCTTTCGGGGTAAAAACTCCATTCAGAAAAGTAGAACAATTTTCTCCTTTTACTTCAACGTTTATACCGTTTCGGGCAAAGTCTTGTCTTTTTGGAACGGTGTTGATTTTTAGTGTACTGTCTTTGAGTTGCAGTGCTTGCGTAGTTAATATGATAGACGAATTTTCTTTTTCGTTTTCTATAATTGTAAGTTCTACCGAGCTGTTTTCTTGTGTTATTAATTCTGTTACCGAATTGGTAAATGTATGTTTGGTGTTTTCGGTTATAAAAGTTTGAACAATCGTACTTTTGCTAAACGGTTCTGTAGTAATCAACGTTCTGTTATTAGCAATGATCTTATCTTCCGTTACTATATTGATGATGTGTATAGGAAGTTTTAACTCCTTGTTTTTGTGAATACGAATTGCTATTCCTCTCGTATTGTAAGCCGTATTTATAGCGGTGAAAATTTCTTCTTGATTGTTTGCTAAAGAATTATAGTACTCTGTATTGTCAGAGATTGATTCAATGGAAACACCGTCAATAGGAGAGGAGTGCTTTTTGGAAAATACTCCGTTGATGATAAAAACGTCAACAGCTTCTAATGAGTTTTTAGTGTATTTAGAAACATCAATATGTTCAACCTCAAATTTTTGCTGATAGCTTTGTTTGACGATTTTATTCACTCGTGTATATTTCCAATCTTCATCTTTACGGGTTGGAAATTCTAAAAGACCGATAAAGGCAAGAGATTCTTCCGCCTGTTTGGTGTTTGCAGGTGTTAGATGTTCTAAAATATGTTGTTTTGTACTAATTGTTTTCATTTTCTTCGTTTAATTAGAAGTTTTTTTAGTGCTGTTGCGTTAGGGATTGTATCCCTAACATGAAAGAAATAAACGGTATAAAGCGTTTTTTAATTCCTTATACTTCTTCATAAAAATTTTCCATAGCTGGTGCTATGCAAAATTTTTATTCATCGTCTAAGAAATAAAAAATTCACTTTCTTAACCGCTTTTTTTCTTCCACGTTAGGGATAGGAGCGGCATCCTTTTGGTTTGTTTGCTTTATGCAAACCAAAAGATATAGCGGATAGCCCGACCTTTAACGAGTAAAAAAGAGTAGGTGTAACCACGCTTTTTTATTCATTAAAGGGAACGCCCAAATTATCTTTTTTATGCTATACTTTTTCCGTCTTTAACCAATCGTAGCCTTTTTCTTCGAGTTCTAAAGCCAAATCTTTATCTCCTGTTTTTACTATTTGTCCGTCAGCCAAAACGTGTACAAAATCCGGAACGATATAGTCCAACAATCGTTGGTAGTGCGTTATCACCAATATAGCGTTATCCTCGGTCTTTAGAGCATTAACTCCTTGCGATACAATTCGTAAGGCATCAATGTCAAGTCCCGAATCGGTTTCATCTAATATGGCTAACTTCGGTTCAAGCATAGCCATTTGGAAGATTTCATTTCTCTTTTTTTCTCCGCCTGAGAATCCTTGGTTTACCGAACGATTTTTTAATTTGTCGCTCAACTCAACCAAGGCTGAATTTTCTTTTACTTTTTGTAGAAATTCTTTGGCGGTAAGCGGTTCTTTTCCCAAATACTTATGCTTTTCCTGCAAGGCAGTTTTTAGGAAATTCATATTACTGACTCCTGCAATTTCCACCGGGTATTGAAACGCTAAGAAGAGACCGAGCCACGCTCTTTCTTCGGGCGAATAATCGAGCAAGTTTTTACCTAAAAATTCTATCGAACCTTCTGTTACTTCGTATTCTTCTCTGCCTGCCAACACCGAAGAAAGTGTGCTTTTTCCTGCACCGTTAGGTCCCATAA
>JALWSJ010000016.1 GCA_026993705.1 Flavobacteriales bacterium | reverse complement strand
ACGTTAATGCACTTTTCTATGAACCAAGATTTTTAACAAACAAAGAATATAACCTTAAAAAAGGTAAAAGTATAACATTTAAGTATGCAACTCTTGCAGCTTGGGAAGCAAAAATTGAGGGTGCATTAGCTTCGGAAACCTTTTTCTGCGAATATAAAGATAAAGGCATTTTTCAATATGAAGTTAACTCAGTTATTTTGAAAGAAGTGTACGATGCATTTGTGAAGCCTTTAGCACACCCTTTAGGGATGGCAGGTTATTATACAAAAATTTGTAAAACTGATTTGTCTGATAAAGTTCTGGGAAAAATTATTTGGACAGCTGATGCAGTTACTGTAAGGTGTAGAAATGAATCTGATACTTTGCCAATTCCTGCTCCACCAATGCTATTGCCATATAAACATAACCCTAAATATGGGCCAGATGTAATAGTTTATGGTCAAAATCTCCCTGATACAACTTGGGCCTTAATTTCTCCTGATGATTATATTAAAGATTACGAAGGCGATGCAAATGATTTGCAAAACCAAAAAACTATTATCACATTTTTAGTTCCAAGAAAAGAGAACGATAGAATAAAGATAGTTGGTGACCCTACAGGTGTAGCAGATGAATATATTTTTACTTCAAATGCTCAACAAACAACATTTGAAATAAATAAAGGTTATACTTTTAAATATCCTAATGAGCCCAAATGGGTTCACGATTTGCCTTATCCAAGCGCAATTCCTAATACTGAACAAATTAAAATAAATGAAAATATTACTGATGCAAACCACCCTAACAACCCTTTACCAAATATTGTATTTGCAACTTGGGACGGATTTAAATTAGACAAACTTATTAAAGATATAGACGAAGGGCAAGGAAATATTCTTTCAGATATTGAACACGGATACGGCACCAAGGAATATAGTGGTTATACATTTAATAAATATATCTTTAAAAATGGAGCGTATTTAATTGAATATGAATGTCAAAAGAAAAGTGGTGAATATGAAAGATTAATTGAATATTATAGATATGATAGTTTTGATATGAGCATTCATCAAAACACAATTAACTTCACTAAACCTAATTCCATTTATCCGATACCTAAAACAACAAATATTGTAAATGGTTTTTTAGAGGACTTGGACGAAACAGATGATACCCCATTATCTAATTTGAATCCTTTTGGATTTGACGAAGTGAAAATTACAAATCCTGATGACCCAAATAGTATTGACCCTAATGGTTCGTATTTTCAACCTTATGGGCCAAATACAAATTTAGGACTAGATACAGGTGTATGGCATCCATTACCAATAGGTTATCCAACATCGGAGTCGAGTTATGTAACTATAAATGAAATTGGGGGTGTTGAAGTACTACCCCATAACCTTGCTCCAGTTGCGATACAAGCATATGATATACATATTCAAAATGAAGAATCGATGTTGATGCCTGGCGTAACTTCATATGAAACAAATATTCCGTTTGTATCAGGTATTAAAGAAAATTATGCTGTTTATGTGGATGGCGAAAGAATGTTCCCTGAAATTAGTATTCCTGACCCTCAAGGTGGACCTGACATTATTGTTTATCCTGCGGACTTTAGCATTACAGTAGACTCAAGCACAAACAAAGCAAGTATTCATTTACTTAATTTAGATTATGGTGTTCATTACATTAGTGTTATTCAAGAAGTACCCGAAATAACAAAAACATATCCTGCTGTTACTGACCCTGATGACCCATCAATTATTATACGACCAGAACAAACACTGGTTATTTCAAAGGGCACTTTTTATGAAGCAGTAAAAGTAACAGCGGAAATGGCTACGACTCGTAAAGTACCAGTTTCGGATAGAACTTATAATGTTAATGTGTTTAAAAACCATTTATTGCAACCTATTTGGTTTTATCATAAAGATAATGAAACAAGTTCAATTTACTTTTCACCACAAGCTGAAATAGAAGAAGGTGATATTTTAGTTTTTGTTTGGTACCCCGACCCAGTTAAAACAAGACATCACCAGGCGAAAGTTGATGACAAAAATAGGCCAGGTTATTTTCCAGTTGCACAACCACCTTTAGAAGATTATATGGCTAAAAAGTTTTATATACAATTGAAATTTTTCGGAGATAATGTGTTTTTATTTACAGAAGGAAAACTAAGACGTAAAACAACATATGACATTACCAAAGCTGAAAATGAATGGACAGTTCCAAAGACACCAATTTATTGGGACCAAAACACAAATATTGTTAACACTCTTTGGAGATTTGTTCCTATATATACATTAGTTGCAAGATTTATTCAAACAAGAGGATGTACAGTTAATACC
>JALWSJ010000015.1 GCA_026993705.1 Flavobacteriales bacterium | reverse complement strand
AATGTTTTAATCAAATTATTTAACACTTATTTTCCTGATAGTCAGGGGAGTAGATTTTTTGTCATGTACTAAAAGTTTGTTTATATGATTCTAAAGCAAAGTTTAGAGCCTATAATATTTTTAATCATAATGATGTACTATTGGATATAACATTATATTTAGAATCTAATATGACTCATTACGTAAGTAAGGGGATTCAAATAGCTTTTGTTTCATTAGGAAACTCATATAAAGAATTTAAAACCGAAGGTGAATTTTATCATTTATTAATAGATTACTCATTAGACTGTGATAAAAAACTAATAGAAAGCAAAGCTAAACAACGAATGTTTATTATAGCTTACACCTTAAAAACGGCTGAATTATCCCAAGAATTAAAACCTATTAACTATATATTAAATTACTGTAAAGTTGATACGAATTTGTTAAATCAAAAGATATTTTAATTTTGAATTAGGTTTATATAATTACAGTGCTATCTCCACGCCCAAAATAGAAAAACCTACCCCTTATAAGGTAAACAACAAACATACAGATAACTAAACAGAAAAAACTATTAAATCGTAAAACAAACAAAAGGAATCTCACACCCCAACCCCACAGGAAAGTTGTATTCACTCTACTTTCACTCGTTCCTCCTTCTCGTTTCTTTCATTGGTGGCAAGTTAGAAGATAACAAACCTTGTTATCTTTTATCATATTGTTCTTTATAATAGTTGAGGTATTCTCCCGAAGTGATATTGTCCATCCACTCTTGATTGGTTAAATACCAATCGATGGTAATGTCTAAACCTTGTTCAAAAGTAACGGAAGGGAGCCAACCCAATTCTTCTTTTATTTTAGTAGCATCAATAGCATAACGTTTGTCGTGTCCGGCTCTATCTTTAACAAAAGTGATGAGTTTGCGGGATGTTCTTTTTTCTCTTCCTAACTTTTCGTCCATGGTGTCACACAGAAGATGAACAATGTCAATGTTTTTCCATTCATTATGTCCGCCTATATTGTAGGTTTCCCCAATCTTACCTTTGTGAAAAATAGTGTCAATCGCCCTAGCGTGGTCAACTACCCAAAGCCAATCTCTTATGTTGTCGCCTTTTCCGTAAACAGGTAGCGGTCGGTTGTTTTTGATGTTGTTAATCATCAAGGGTAACAATTTTTCAGGGAACTGATGAGAACCATAGTTGTTGCTACAATTTGAAATTTTTATAGGAAGATTAAAAGTATGAAAATATGCCCTAACCAAGTGGTCGGAACTAGCTTTTGATGCCGAGTAAGGACTTCGAGGATCGTAAGCTGTTTCTTCAGTGAAGAAACCTTCTTCTCCCAAAGAGCCGTAAACTTCATCTGTAGAAATGTGATAAAATATTTTATCATTAAGATTTTCTTTCCAATTTTCTTTTGCGGCGTTTAAAAGATTTAATGAGCCCACAATGTTTGTTATTACAAACTCATTAGGGTTGGAAATTGAACGGTCAACATGGCTTTCTGCCGCCAAATGGATAACACCGTCGAATTTTTCTTGTTTAAACAAATCAAAAATAAAACCGGCATCGTTTATGTCGCCTTTAACAAAGGTATAATTTTGATGATTCTCAATATCTCGTAAATTTTCAGGATTACCGGCGTAGGTTAATTTGTCTAAATTAATAATTTCGTACTCCGGATATTTGGTTACAAACAAACGAACAACGTGAGAGCCGATAAAACCGGAACCACCGGTGATTAATATTTTCATGATTTTTTAAACTTTTCTTGAATATAGCCGTAAAGATAACCCAAAAATAAATTGTTTTGAAAAATATTTTCTTTCTTTTCTTAGTTCTTTTCTATATAAAAGCATTTGGTCAAATTGTTTTTCTGCATCAACCTTACGATTACGGCGTAATTTCAAAGGCAAATCAATATGTGGATATTCCTATCAAAAACACCGGAGATAAAAAGGTGTTTATCTTTAGAGCCGATGTTGATAGGCGTTTTAAAGTGCATTATTCCAGTAATACGATATTGCCGGATAGTATAACATATATGCGGGTATTGTTTACGCCAACGAAAAAAGGATACTTTAAGGAGCAAATACCGATACATTTTAGTTGCTACGATGAGCCAAAGTCCGTTCAAATAACCGGAATTGCAGAAGAACTTCCGTCAACGGCAATTGCTTGTCCTGATTTTAGACAAGAAGCACCATTGGAGGCTACACATTTTAAGTTTACCGTAAAAGTTGTGGATAAGCAAACTCAAAAACCGATTGAGAGTGCTTCCGTAAGAATGATAAAAAACGGACTTGTAGCACAGCATTTAATAACAAACAGGAACGGCACTTCTTCGCAAAAAGTAGA
>JALWSJ010000014.1 GCA_026993705.1 Flavobacteriales bacterium | reverse complement strand
GAAGAAGAATGAATCAAAAATTAAATAGCATAAAGAATATTTTTAGGGCGTTACCACAAGGGGCGGGCTATCACTACTCACTCTTTTTCTCTCGAACAGCGAGAGAGAAAAAGGAGTTCAAACACGCCGTTCTATCCCTAACGCAAATTCGTGTAAAAAGAATGTTATCCTTGTCGGTTCAGGTTTTGATTTTCGGAATGATAGTATCTTTAGCTTCCTGCGGAGGAGAGGGCGAAATAGAACAAGTTGCCGATACCCCCGAAGAAATGGGAGAAGTTTTATTTAATGCTATAAAAGCAGAAGATGCACCAGCAGTAATTAAATATTACGCCGTAGAATCCGATATAGACGAAGTGCTCGAAAAAATGAATCTTTCGGAAAAAAAACGAAAAAAGAAAAAGAAAAAACTCATCAAGAAGATAGAGAATTTAACCTATAAATTACCCAAAACCCTTGCGAAAATCAAAGAGCAAGACATCGATTGGGAACATACCGCATACGATTGGGTAGATTATCAAAACTTTCAAAAAGACAGCCTCACGGGAGCGGATATTTACATTGTTTTTTCCGAAGATAGACAGCAATACGAGATAAAACTAAAAGAATGTTATCCCACCTCAAGAGGGTGGGTTTTATTTGACGAAATTTCCTTTAAAGGCAAGAGAAAATAAAAGGTTATGAGCGAAGACGCAGAAGAATTTAACGAAGAAGCTTTCGACGAAAATGACACCCAAAGCGATGGGGTTGATGTTATTCCTTTGTCCGGGTTATATCAAGAATGGTTTTTGGATTATGCTTCTTATGTAATTTTGGAACGGGCGGTTCCCGCTTTAGAGGATGGATTGAAACCCGTACAACGAAGAATACTTCATTCGCTTAAAGAATTAGATGATGGACGATACAATAAGGTAGCCAATGTTATAGGGAATACCATGAAGTATCATCCCCACGGAGATGCTTCCATCGGTGATGCAATGGTGCAAATCGGACAAAAAGATTTATTGATTGATTGCCAAGGAAACTGGGGAAATACACTTACAGGAGATGGAGCAGCAGCACCACGTTACATAGAAGCTCGTTTAACCAAGTTTGCTAATCATGTAGTATTTAATCCTAAAACAACAGAATGGTTATCTTCGTACGATGGCAGAAACAAAGAACCGCGGAATTTGCCCGTTAAGTTTCCGCTTTTACTCTCACAAGGAGCAGAAGGAATAGCTGTTGGATTAGCCTGTAAAATTTTACCGCATAACTTTAATGAATTAATCGATGCGTCTATTGATTATTTACGTGGTAGAAAAGTAGATATTTATCCGGATTTTCCACACGGAGGGAAAGCCGATTTCAGTAACTATAACGGAGGATTACGAGGAGGGAAAGTAAGGGTACGGGCTAATATTACCAAGGTAAATGCCAGAACACTAAAAATAGACCAAATCCCCTACGGAACAACCACCGATTCACTGATAGATTCCATTGTAAAAGCAACCGATAAAGGCAAAATAAAAGTCAAAAAAATTGAGGATAATACAGCAGCAGAAGCTGAAGTTCTCATACATTTACCGGCTGGAATTTCACCCGATAAGATGATTGACGCATTGTATGCCTTTACCAATTGTGAAATTTCCATATCTCCCAATTCAACAGTCATAGAAACAGGGAATAAACCGGTATTTCTAAGTGTAAATGAACTGTTAAAGCGTTCAACGGACAGAACAGTTGAATTGTTGAAAAAAGAGCTAGAGATAAAGAAAAGAGAATTGCAAAGCCAATGGCATTGGGCATCTTTGGAGAAAATATTTATCGAAAACAGAATCTATCGTGATATAGAAGAAGAAGAAACTTGGCAAGGTGTTATCGATGCAATCGATAAAGGGATGCACAAGTACATCTCTACGCCTTCTCGTAAAAACAAGAAAAAAGGAGCTGTTGAGCTCTATCGCGACTTGACCGAAGAAGATATCCTTCGTCTTACCGAAATTAAGATTAAAAAAATATCAAAATACGATACCAATAAAGCAGAAGAAGTTATTGCAAAAATAGTAGCTGATATTGAAGAGGTACAACACCATTTAGATAATTTAATCCAATATGCCGTTGATTATTTTAGAGATTTAAAAGCTAAATTCGGAAAAGGAAGAGAACGAAAAACCGAAATACGAACATTCGATAGCATATCGGCTAAGAAAGTAATCGTTTCCAATAAAAAATTATACGTTAATAAAGACGAAGGTTTTATCGGTTGGTCGTTAAGAAAAGACGAGTACGTATCCGATTGTTCAGAAATAGATGACATTATTATTTTCTTTAAAACAGGAAAGATGATGGTAACACGCGTAGC
>JALWSJ010000013.1 GCA_026993705.1 Flavobacteriales bacterium | reverse complement strand
TATTGCATAGCCATTAGCTATGGAATAAAAATTAGCTGAAGTCCAGAAAATATAATGCTTTACGCGTAGTTTAGTAAGTTAACTTTAAACAAGTTCATCATTAAATAATAGAAAAATGAATAAAATTGTAAAATCTATCCTTGTTTTATCGGCGGTTTCGTTATTGTCTTGTAGTGAAGAAAATGCTCAAGACCACAGTCATGATTCGCAAACTACAACAGCACAAACAGCAGGTAAACAAGAACAAGCTATTGCTAAAAATGTTGATGTGGCTGAATTTGAGAAATTGATAAAAAGTGGTAAAGGGCAGTTGGTGGATGTACGTACTCCGGGAGAATTTAATCGTGGATACATAGAAGGAGCAAAAAACATTAATATTGCTGATAATTTTGCAGAAAACATTCAAAAATTAGATAAAAACAAACCGGTTTATGTATATTGTGCCGTTGGAGGACGTAGTTCTCAAGCTATGAGAATGATGCATCAAATGGGATTTAAAGAAGTTTATAACCTTATGGGCGGATACAACGCTTGGGCTAAACAGCATCACTAGAATTTAAGTATTGGAATAAAATATGAAGTTAACGCATAATGTTATGAATAGAGCAACTGTACTATTGAGTGCAGTTGCTTTTCTTTTTTCGTGTACAACCGCTACAAACGGTGAAATAGATAGTTTTGACGCTAAGGAAATAGAGAAAATAACTCCACTTGAGCATTCGTGGGACAAGGCAATTCCAAATCAGGAAATTCCTGAAGGGCTTACTTCTCTTTCTGCCGAATCTTGCGGTACTTGTCATAAAGAACACTACGAAGAGTGGAAATATTCTACGCACTCTCACGCGTGGGAAGACCCGCAATTTCAAGCGGAACTAGCGAAAGAAACAAGTCCATTTATGTGCATCAATTGTCATATTCCTTTGCAAAATCAACAAGATTCCATTGTAAAAGGTTTAATTAACGGAGATATTTATCATCCCGTAAAAGAAGCAAACCCGCACTTTGACAAAAAACTACAACAAGAAGGTATAAACTGTGCTAGTTGCCACGTCAGAAACGGTGCTATAATAGGCCCGACCGGAACTACAAAAGCACCTCATAAAACAGTAAAAGATACGGTTCATCTTTCCGAAAAACTGTGCATATCTTGTCATAATGCGGTTGCAGTGGTAACTCCAAAATTGGCGTGCACCTTTCAAACAGGGGATGAATGGAAAGCAGGTCCTTATTTCGGAAAGAAAACGTGTTTAAACTGCCATATGCCGGATACCACTCGTGCAATCGTTCCGGGCTTTGAACCTAGATTAAGTCATCGTCATTATTTTCCGGGCTCAGGTATTCCTAAATTTGCAGATAAACCTACGAAGATGTTGAATGGGCTTTCAATGAAAGAGCAGGCGTTAAATATCAAAAAAGTAAAAGCAGGGGATACTCTACATTTTAACATAACATTAAAAAATGAATTTGCCGGACATAGAGTACCGACAGGCGACCCTGAACGTTTTATTTTGATAGAACAAGCTATCTACACCAAAGATTCGGTACTTTTTGATAAAAAGACGAGTAGAATTGGTGAGGAATGGGAATGGCACCCGAAAGCCAGAAAACTAAGAGACAACAATCTTAACCCGAAAGAAAGCAGAACTTATAAATTCGACTTTATAGTTCCCAATCAAAAAGGTTTGTATTACCGCGTAAGTGTCTCCAAACATCGTTCCACTGAAGAGAATAAAAAGTATAACCATTTGCCCGAAACCTATCCATTGTCAATAACCATTTACGATTCAATACACCCGATAGAATTGGAGTAAAATTTGGGCGTTCCCCCAAAACACAAAAAGCACATACCCTATCGGGATACGTGCTTTTTGTGTTTTGGGGTCGGGCTATCCGCTATATCTTTTGCCGTCCAAAAGGAGAGAGGGCAAAAGGATGCCGCTCCTATCCCTAACGCGATACAGGTGAGTGCAAAGAAAACGGAATTTAGTTTTCTTAGACGATGAATATTTCCTTTGCATAGCCCTTTATTCAAAAGAAAAAAGGATAAATCCAACGATACTACCCCTTTATAATCATAAAAAAAAGCCCGATAATAAATTATCGAGCTTTCTATAAAATTTTTTCTAATGTAAACCGATTAGTTATTTAAAGCTTCGGCACCACCAACAATCTCAAGAATTTCATTAGTAATAGCCGCCTGACGAGCTTTATTATACGTCAATTGAAGACTATTTCTCAATTCCGTAGCATTATCAGTCGCTTGGTGCATCGCTGTCATTCTCGCTCCGTGCTCTGAGGCATGAGAATCCAACAAAGCTTTATACAACTGTATTTTCAATGAATTAGGTATTAAATCTTTTACAATTTCTTCTTTAGAAGGGTCAAAAATATAATCCATAGCACTTGCGTCATTTGATGCTTCCGGTGGTAAAATAGGTAAAAACTGTTCGTTTTTAATTATCTGCACAGCCGCATTCTTAAAAGAGTTATAAACCAAAACAACTTTGTCATATGCTCCTTCAACATAGGCTTTCATTACTGATTCAGCAATCTTACTACTATTTGCAAAGGTTAAATCATTCCATATTTCCTCAGGGTGAGCATATATAGAATCTTCACTCTTAGCATTTTCCATGTATTTAATGGCTTCCTTCATTTTCTTACCTACTGTAAGAATAGACACATTGCATCCTTTAAATTCAGAATACAAAAGTGTTTTCGTTTTTTTAATAATATTATTATTAAAACCACCGCACAAACCTCTATTGGAAGTAATACCAATAATCAAAACATTCTTCACTGGTCTCTCTTGTGCATACTTATTTTCAGAAGTATCCAAAGAAGAAGAAAGGTTACTTAGAATTTCTTGTAATTTTTCAGCATAAGGACGCATTTGAGTAATTGCATCTTGAGCTCTCTTCAACTTAGCCGCAGAAACCATCTTCATAGCAGATGTGATCTGCATAGTAGAATTTA
Organism: Flavobacteriales bacterium; assembly: GCA_026993705.1. GTDB lineage: Bacteria > Bacteroidota > Bacteroidia > Flavobacteriales_D > Parvicellaceae > S010-51. The sequence goes on along the minus strand of JALWSJ010000013.1, from coordinate 6,435 downwards.
CGGACGTAATTCTATTTCTTATTTCTTTTAAGTTTGCCATAGAAAAAAACAGAATTAGGGAATCATAAGACTCCCTAATTCATAATTATAAATTAATACTTAGCTGTTATCTCCTTTGCTACTTTCTCTAAGGTATCCGTAACTTCATCAGTCAATTTACCTGCTTTTAGAGTAGCTAGAACATCACTATGTTTATTTCTTAGGAAAGAAAGATACTCTTCTTCAAAATCTTTAACTTTATTTACCGGAACTTTTGACAACAAATTCTTAACTCCACAATAAATGATAGCAATTTGCTCTTCTACCGGTAACGGAGAACCTTCATTTTGTTTTAGAATTTCAACGTTTCTTGCACCTTTTTCAATAACAGACTTTGTAGCGGCATCCAAGTCAGAACCAAATTTTGCAAAAGCCTCCAATTCTCTATATTGAGCTTGATCTAACTTCAAAGTACCCGCAACTTTCTTCATTGATTTAATTTGAGCAGATCCACCTACACGCGATACTGAAATACCCACATTAATTGCCGGACGTACTCCGGAGTTAAATAAATTTGACTCCAAAAAGATTTGACCATCCGTAATCGAAATCACATTGGTAGGAATATATGCAGAAACATCACCTGCTTGTGTTTCGATAATTGGAAGAGCTGTTAGCGAACCTCCCCCTTTTACCATTCCTTTCAAAGAATCAGGTAAATCATTCATTGAGGCAGCAATTTCGTCAGACGAATTCACTTTTGCCGCTCTCTCTAATAATCTAGAGTGCAAAAAGAACACATCACCCGGATAAGCCTCACGACCCGGTGGTCTTCTTAATAACAAAGACACCTCACGGTAAGCAACTGCTTGTTTTGATAAATCATCATACGTAATCAAAGCAGGTCTTCCGGTATCTCTAAAGAACTCACCAATTGCAGCTCCGGTAAACGGTGCATAAAACTGCATCGGTGCAGGGTCAGCAGCATTTGCCGCTACGATAACCGTATAAGCCATAGCTCCTGCTTCTTCTAATTTTTTAACTATTCCCGCAACCGTCGAACCTTTTTGTCCGATAGCTACATAAATACAAAAGACAGTTTCTCCTCTATCGTAAAATTCTTTTTGATTAATAATTGTATCGATGGCAACAGTAGTTTTACCTGTACCTCTATCTCCAATTATCAACTCTCTTTGACCTCTTCCAATCGGAATCATAGCATCAATTGCTTTGATACCTGTTTGAAGCGGCTCATCTACAGGCTGTCTAAAAATTACACCCGGAGCTTTACGCTCAATAGGCATTTCATATAATTCACCTGTAATCGGTCCTTTTCCATCAATTGGTTGACCAAGTGTATTTACAACTCTTCCCAACATTCCTTCCCCTACTTTCACAGAAGCAATTCTGCCGGTACGTTTTACCGTATCACCTTCTTTTACTTTGTTCGACGAACCAAGCAATACTGCTCCCACATTATCTTCCTCTAAGTTCAAGGCGATACCTTGCAAACCATTATCAAATTCAATCAATTCTCCGTATTGAACACTTGATAAACCATAAATACGAGCAATACCATCACCTACCTGTAATACGGTACCTACCTCTTCTAATTCTGCTTCTGTTTTAACTCCTGAAAGTTCTTCTCTCAAGATTGCTGAAACTTCAGCCGGGTTAATTCCTGCCATTTTATTTAAACTTTAATTTCTAAATTAAATTTTCATTTATTTATCTCAAAGATATTGTTTTTTTTAATTCAATACCAACGTTTTTCTCAAGTCATTAAACTCTCTAGCTATGCTAGCGTCAATTTGCTTATCTTCTACTCGAACAATGAAACCTCCGATAATAGAAGGATCAATCTTCTCATGAATTTCAACTGTACCGGTAGCATTTATCAAACCGGCAATTTTATTCTTTTCAGCTTCGTCTAATTTTACTACTGAAACAACTTCAGCTACTGTTATATTTTTTTCTTTCTTATATAAAGATTGAAAAGCTAAAGCAATTTCTTTTAACAAAGCATCTCTTCTTCTAGACGAAATCAATTGAATAAACTTTTTAGATAATTCTGAGATTTGACTACCAAATATTTGCATCAAGATTGAAACTTTCTTATCTGTTTTTACTATTGGGCTATTCAATAAATTCTCTAAACCTCTATTTTCTTCAATTGTTGAACTTAGAAGAGTCATATCTCGATAAACCTCTTCCAGTTTATTTTCTTCCAAAACTAAGCTCAATAAAGCTTGAGCATATCTATTTGCAGCTAATGAAGCTTTCATAATTAGTTTAAGTTTACTTCGTTCACTAAATTATCAACCAATGCTTTCTGCTTATCGTCAGAAGAAAGTTTTTCTTTCACTACTTTTTCAGCAATTTCGATAGACAAAATAGCCACTTGAGATTTAATTTCATTTACGGCTGCAATTTTTTCTTGCTTAATCGTTTCTCTCGCTGCCAATAAAATAGCGTCACCTTCTTTTCCGGCTTTTGCTTTTGCTTCGGCTATAATTTGGCTCTTCAACTCTCTAGCTTCTTTTAACAAAGCATCTCTTTCAGCTAAAGCTATTTTACGCATCTCATCGTTTTTAGCTTTGAGTTGCTCCATTTCCTCCTTTGCTTTTTCAGCAGCAGCTAAAGCACTCTCTATTTTATTCTCTCTTGCATCTAATGCTTCAAGAATAGGTTTCCAAGCAAATTTCTTCAACAAAAACATCAACAATAAGAATGTTATAAGCATCCATACTGTTAATCCAAATCCGGGTGTAACTAATCCAGTCATATTATAATTTTAGTTTTTCTTTTATATAAAAACAAACATCTAATTAAAATTCTAAACATACGACCAACCGTCGTATGTTTAGAATTCATAAGCTCTTAAGCCCAGAAAGTTGATGCGATTGCGAACAATCCAACCCCTTCAATCAAAGCGGCGGCAACAATCATTGCTGATTGAATTTTATCAGTAGCTTCCGGTTGTCTTGCAATTCCTTCCATTGCAGACCCTCCTATTCTACCGATACCAAGTCCTACACCTAATACTGCAAGCCCTGCTCCAATAACTCCTAATCCTGTCATAATTATATATTTGTTTTTTGGTTAATAATTCTATTTTAATGATGTGCTTCTGCTGTTGATGTACCTATAAATAAAGCCGCCAACATGGTGAACACAAATGCCTGTAAGAAAGCTACCAGTATTTCTAAAACAGAAATAAACAAAGCTAAAGGTATAGCCATAAATGCCCCTCCCACACTTTTAAATATAAAGATAATTCCTATCAATGACAATACAACAATATGCCCAGCCATAATATTCGCAAACAAACGAATCATCAAAGCAAAGGGTTTAGCAACAACTCCTACTAACTCGATTGGAGCTAATAGTAACTTCACTGGAACCGGAACACCAGGCATCCATAGCATATGTTGCCAATATCCTTTATTACCATTTACGTTAACTATAATCATTGTGATTAATGCCAAAACAAAAGTAACAGCAATATTACCTGTTACATTCGCACCAAACGGCATAAATGGAACTAACCCCATCATATTAGCAAACCACACAAAGAAAAACACACTCAAAAGAAAAGGCATGAACTTATTCACATACTTAGCATCAATATTTGGTTTAGCAATATCATCCCTCACAAAAACAATAATCGGCTCTAAAAACTTAGCTGTACCACGTGGTACTAAATCTTTTTTGTAGTTATTAGCCACTTTCATCATCACTAGAAAAAGAATAACTAATAATAAAATCAACGTGGTTACATTTTTAGTAATCGATAAATCATAAAACAATTTCTTAGTTGACAACTCACCTTTCACGACATCAAACATATCGGCTTTTTTCTTCCCATCAACCGAAACAACCGAACCATCTACCATTGTATAACCTTGGTGTTCGTGCCCATGAGCAATTTTACTCGACATAAACACTTTCAACCCTTCCTCATCGTAAATAATCACTGGAAGTGAAACACTTACATGCTGTGGATGAGTACTTTCTTCATCTAAAGTAATGATATGCCATTCATTAGCATCTTTAATGTGATCCATGATTGTTTTCACCGGATTAAACTCTTGAACCTCCGCTTTTTCCGTATGAAGCTCTTCGTTATTAGTTCCGTGTTCTTCATGTTGTGCCAACACGCCAAAAGAAATGAGCATCGTTAAGCCCATTAACACCAATGATTTTATTCTACTTGTTTGTTTCATTTTGAGTTTTAAAAATGATACCTTTTATTGAAATTTCGGCAAAGGTAGATATTGTTTTTTACTCTACAATTTTTTTTTGAATTTATTTTTAATCCTCCATTAAATTATACCATTTTAATTTTGAAACGAGCCGAAAGAAAGCGAGTTTTAGTTTTCTTAGACGATGAATAAAATCTTTGCATAGCCGTAGCTATGGAAATATTTTATGAAGATGGATAAGGAAAATAAAAACGCTATTAGTCTCGTTTCAATGTTTAAATGGTATAATCTTCCATTTGATTTATATTTTGGGCGTTCCCCTTATCTATCAAACAAACATATCGCTACCGCGAAACGTCTGTTTGATAGATAAGAGGCGGGCTATCCGCTATATCTTTTACCCTCCAAAAAGAGGGAAGGCAAAAGGATGCCGCTCCTATCCCTAACGCGAGAGTGTATAAAAACCCTAAAAAAGCACAAAACACGAACCGTTACATATTGATAATCAATAATTATTTTTACGGCAACTTAGGTTTTTAGACAGTCTGACGCAAACAATCAACTTCTCATGACAAACCGTGCTGTCTGTCTGCTTTTTTGCTCTACTAATACTTCTTTGTCACTTGTTAGAAAATCTATCACTTTTTGATTGAAATGACGAATAGTTAACAATTCCAGATTATCATTGTACCGAACATAAAACTCATCTTTGAAATGTTCGGTTATCTCCTTTTGTATTTTGAGGTTATAATCAATACAAATAGTAAAACTAATGGCTGAATTTTGCATTAAGTTTACTTTTATTTTTTTCTCTGAAAAATAACCAAACAGAATATACAAACTTGTTTCATCGATAAAAGAAAAATCCTTCGGAATAAATGAAAGTAACATTTGGTTTTCTTTAAAAATAAAAGAAGCTGTTTTATCGTCATTTTGACTACTGGCATGAATTTTTGTTCCTTGGTCTTTAGGTTCTATAAATGATTTCACGTAAAGAGGAATCTCTTTATTCTGCAAAGGTTTTATAGTTTTAGGATGGATAACAGATGCTCCATAATAACTAAGTTCTATCGCTTCTTTAAATGAAATTTGGTCTAATTTTACACAATTATTAAAATATTTCGGGTCAGCATTCAGCATTCCCGGTACGTCTTTCCATATAATAACCTCATCGGCATCTAAACACCACGCTAAAATTCCGGCTGTAAAATCGGAACCTTCTCGTCCTAAAGTTGTCGTTTGTTTGGTTTGATTATGACCGATAAAACCTTGTGTTATCACAAGTTTATATTGCTCATCAAAGACAGTTGCTATTTTTCGAAAACACAGTTCTTTCGTTTTTTCCCAATTTACTTTTGCATTTCTGTAACTGCTGTCTGTCCGGATAATCTTACGTGCATCAATCCACCAGTTTTCAAGCTGTATATGATTTAAAAAACCTGAAACAATGGTTGTGGACATTAACTCTCCGAAACCAACCAATCTATCGTATTCGTAATCGTAGTATTCTGAATATTCTTCTTTTAAATCTTCTTCAAGCTTCGCAAACTTATTTTCAAATAATGACATAAAAAAAGCATCTTCGGTCAAGCCCAGCTCCATTGAAATCGTATAATGATAATCATAAAGTTGTTTAAACAATTTTGCTTTTTCTAAATCATCTCCCAAAACATAAGCATCTAACAGTGCTTCCATTAAATTGGTTGTTTTACCCATTGCTGAAACTACCACTACAATATTTTCATCAGGAAACTGCTGTATTATTTCTGCGACATTAATCACTGCTTGAGCATCTTTTACCGATGCTCCTCCGAATTTGAATACTTTCATTTTCTTACCTTACTTCAATTTTTTCGTCCTCAAAGTTAGGTAATTTATTTGATGTAGTTTTGTTGATTTTTTTACTTATGGTTAGCATTCTCAAGTTAGGGATTATTAAGCGACTATAAAAAAAGTTGAGTTTTTGAGCTAACGCAAAAATATCGACAGTTTAGCAATTGATTGATTTTCAATATTATATTTTAACGTTAGTTGGAGTATTCCTAACACAAGTAAAATGAATACAATAAAGTGTTTTTATTTCCTTTATATTTTATTCATCGTCTAAGAAACCAAAAATTCACTTTCTATCCGCCAATTTCGCCCGCGTTAGGGATCATTAAGCGACTGTGTAAAAAACAGTTGAGTTTTTAAGCTAACGTAAAAATATTGGCGATTTTATAATCTTTTGATTATCAATATTGTATTTTAA
>JALWSJ010000012.1 GCA_026993705.1 Flavobacteriales bacterium | reverse complement strand
AGGTATAAAAAAAGTAAATCTACCGCTGCAAACACAAAGGCATTGTTGAACTGCTTCATCAAAAAGTAGTTGATGATTCCACTAAAAAATGGAAAAATAACGAGGGTGTGAAACAGGAGTGTAACGACACTAAAGCTAACGGATCTTTCTTTCATTTTTTAATTTTTCTCTCCAATGGTTTCAAGGAAACATCCGTTCAGGAGCGCTTCGCTTGTTTTATTGTAAACTTAATAGACTTCCTTTCTATGAGCAATTCTGATAATAGAAATGAGAAGATAGTCATTTTCTTTCAAATAAATAATTCTGTAGTTTCCTGCTCTTTTTCTATATTTTCCTTTATGTCTTCCTTTGAGTGCTTTATCGTTTGAAAATTTGCCATCTTTTAAATCTAGAATTTTTGCAGATACTATTTTTTGTGCTTGAGAACTCAACCTTAAAAATTCTTTCTCAGCTTCTTTATCAAACGCTATTTTATACATCTATACCAGCTTTTTTGAAAACTTCCTCCAATGGAACCAAGGTTGCCTTTCCTGATTTTAAATTATCAATTCGTTTATCCGCAATCATTTCATCCAGCTTGTCAAAATAAAGTTCTATCGCTTTTTCAATCAGACTGGTTCTCGTTTTATCCAGCTCAGCAGCATACTCATCAAGCGTTTCTAGTATATCTTTTTCTAACCTAACGTTGATTGCCTGTTTCATAACAAACCTTTTTCTGGATTTTTGTATATACGATTGTAGTGTAAAAAAATAAGTTTGTCAAGTGTTTTACAATGGGAAGGGGTACGGGTGTTAGCCAGTACTCCCGTTGCATTGGTAAATGAAGTGACCGAGGCAACGATTGAAGTAATGACAGCAACTTTAAATCTTATCCAAATGCAAATAAAACTAGAATAATCGCTGTTGCAGTCTCACTTCTAGTATCTTATTTACATCTAAAAATTATATCTGACGATTCAAATTTAAATGGACCTTCATCTGATCTATCTAATTTTAGTATTTCTGCATGTTTGTTTTCTCTTTTGCAAAATATTTCTGCTTTCTTTATTGATGCACTAACAACTTTTCCATCAGAGCTAAAGACTCCACCTTTATCACTCGCAGCAATATGATAAGTACCATTACCTAATGGCACTACATTGGATGTTGACACGCAACCGTTTAATGACAACATAATAATTCCTGGTACCATTGCTAAAATCAATTTCTTCATATGAGACCTTCAAAGCCTAAATTACAAATAAGTATATTTAAAATTAGAGTTTTGTATAATCTTAGTGATATCCTATTTGTTTGACGAGTATTCTACATAAAATAGTACTATAAAGCAATATGAACAAACATAAATTTTGTGTATTATTGTCCAAATGTTACAAATTGTCGTATTTTTAAAGAAAAACTTCTTGCTATTTTTAAAGATTTAGTGTATGTTGATTTTGAAGATTTGGACAATAACACACAAAATAGTACTTAAGTAAAGGTGTAAACTACAGGTGAATAAAGACTATTCGACATTTGTATGAGATAAAATTTAAGTACTATAACTATTCTCTAGCTTGCTAGTGGTGTTCCATTGTGTATCTTGAGTGATAGCGAAATATCCAATAAATTGCACATAGTAAAGAGATGATAAAACTGAAACTTGTTTCATAAAAAGTTGAGACATCATGGCTAGATCCACTTACCATAATTGATCCTGGCTCTATGATGTTGCCAGTAGCAGTAATAAAAGAAATAAACACACCCAGTAATATGTCAACTGCTCCATTGTTTGCATCCACCATAACCCAATGAATCAAAGAAGCCAACAGCCCACCTAAGTAGAGCGAAGAGGATAGAATAGAAGGGATAGAAAATATAAAAAGTAAAGCAACTTTTACGCTATTGGAATTTATTTTTTTGTATATCTTTAGAGCAACAAAAACGCAGAAAAAGCTAATTGCAAACAGTAGAATTGTTGCTGGAATACCAATGAAAATATAAATAATACCCATTTTTTTCCTTGTGATTGTCATTCTATAGAAAAAAATTGAAAAAATCAACTAAAAATATGACAATTTGCCAGATAAATAGGTTTGTTATGAAAAATAATCTATGATTTTATAATATAAAATAGAACTGCCCGAGAAAAAAGGAGCATAGTGATGATAGAGCGATTTTACCTCAAAGATTATCTTAGTTTTAACGAAGTGGAACTTGAGTTGCGTCACGGACTTGTAGTGTTTAGTGGACCGAGTGGGAGTGGAAAGTCTATCTTGATGGAAGCACTTTTATCTTCACTTGGCAAAAGCTCTTGTGATGCTTCGGTGTGTGAGTCGAGTGTATCTTGGCAGTTTGATGGGGAAGCTATAGGGATAGAA
>JALWSJ010000011.1 GCA_026993705.1 Flavobacteriales bacterium | reverse complement strand
CTTCTTTATTGGATTTTACATATTTGCAATTAGCCGTTACCGTCATCGTAAACCTATTTTGAGCTGCCGATTCAGAGTTAGCTTGAATACTAATAGGCTCAACCCTGTAATCGGTAATCGCTCCATCTATTTGCCAATCTCCGTTTTGAGTAACCAAATTTAATTTTGTTTGCGACTGCATCAAATTTTTCAAACTTTCAGTTAAAAAGTTACCGGCATTGGCATTAGCCAACGGAGCTTTACTGTCAAAATAATCAATTTGTATCGTTTTGCCGGGAATTTCTTTTCCCGATTTTCCACCGGCTTTAAACGAAAACTCAGGCAAGGCACAAGCCGTTATCATTAGCACTGTTATGAGATAAAGAAATGTTTTCATCGCCTATTTATTAATGTTGTATTCCTTTATCTTCCTATAAAGTGTTCTTTCCGAAATTCCTAATTCTTTCGCAGCGTATTTTCTCTTTCCGTTATGTTTTTCCAAAGCTTTTATTATCAATTCTTTTTCTCTTTTTTCTAACGATAAAGATTCATCTACTTCAACATATTCCTGCAAGGGTTCATAATGTTGCGTGTTGTTATCGAAAATAGGGTTATCAATAACAATTGTACGCCCGGTATTCTTCTCTTCGTTATCTTGTTGAGTGGGACTAACAAAATTATTTTGATGAGGGGGGGGAGATACGCCAACGCCCGAAGTCAATTGAGCAACCGTTTTTTTAGTATCCTCCAATTCTTTTTTTAGTTCCAAAATCATTTTGATAACCAATTCATTATCAATACTCGAAGTTCCCGCGTTACCCGAAACAATTGGAGCAGGCAGACGTTGAGGTTGATTTTCCGGTAAGTATTTTCTCAAAATTTCAGGAGTAATTATCCGCTCTTTTTCAATGACCGAAATTTGCTCGGTAACATTTCTCAATTGTCGTATATTTCCCGGCCATGAATAATTTTCCAAAACAGGAATAGCATTCGGAGTTAGCCGAATGGTAGGCATTCTGTATTTTTCGGCAAAAGTGGAAGCAAACTTTCTAAACAAAAGATAAATATCTTCCTTTCTTTCTCTAAGTGGAGGTAAAGTAATCGGAACCGTACTCAAACGATAGAATAAATCTTCTCTAAACTTCCCCGTTTTGATAGCCAAATCCAGATTTTCATTGGTTGCAGCTATAATACGAACATCTGTTTTCAATACCTTAGAAGAACCCACCTTCATAAATTCTCCGGTTTCCAAAACCCTTAATAATCGAACTTGCGTTTGCAAAGGTAATTCCCCCGCTTCATCCAAGAAGATTGTACCTCCATTCGCTACTTCAAAATACCCTTTTCTGCTTCCTTGTGCCCCGGTAAAAGCACCTTTTTCATGTCCAAAGAGTTCCGAATTAATCGTTCCTTCAGGGATAGCTCCGCAGTTTACCGCAATATATTCATTATGTTTTCGGTTGCTGTATTGGTGTATTACTTGAGGTATCATCTCTTTCCCGACACCACTTTCACCGGTAACCAAAACCGAAATATCCGTTGGTGCTACTTGAAGAGCAACTTCCAATGCCCTGTTTAATCCCTCAGAATTACCAATAATTCCAAAGCGTTGCTTCACTTGTTGTAGGTTTGCGTTCATATTTTTATTTAACAACTTCTCCAATTAGAGTTGCTGAGGTAGCTTTATTTATTTTTACATTCACATAATCTCCCGGCTTTATCCCTTCTACTTTTGGAAAAACAACGTAATTATTTTCTGACGTACGCCCACTTAATTGGTTTTTATCTTTTTTAGGACTTCCCTCTACTAATATTTCGTGTATTTTTCCAATTTGTTGTTGGTTTAAGTCATAAGCGTTTGAACGCTGTATTGTTACGATTTCACTCAAACGTCGTTTTTTTACATCTAAAGGTACGTTATCCTCAAATTTTCGTTCCGCAAGCGTTTTAGGACGTTCAGAGTAATAATACATATAAGCCAAGTTAAACTTAACTTTATTTAAAACGTCTATCGTTTGCTTATGATCTTCTTCCGTTTCATTACAAAACCCCGTGATAATATCAGTAGAAATACCACAATTAGGAATAATTTTCCGAATTTTTTCAATACGTTCCAAATACCACTCCACCGTATGATTACGGTTCATCTCTTTCAGTATCTTATTGCTTCCTGATTGAATAGGTAAATGGATATAATTGCAAATATTAGGATATTTTGCAATCGTATGTAAAACGTCATCACTCATATCTTTCGGATGAGATGTAGAAAACCTTACTCTTAATTCCGGTGATACTTTTGCTACCATTTCCAATAATTGAGCAAAACTGGTTGTTGGAATATTCGGATCAATGATTTCTCCCTTCTTAGAAATATTCCAACGGTAACTATCCACATTTTGCCCTAGCAAAGTAACTTCTTGATATCCGTTTTCTACCAATTCTCGAGCTTCAGCTATAATAGAAAGCGGATTTCGGCTACGTTCCCTTCCTCTCGTAAAAGGAACAACACAGAACGAACACATATTATCGCAACCTCTTGTTATAGAAATAAAAGCAGTAACCCCACTCTCAGCAAGTCGCACAGGACTTATTTCCGCATAAGTTTCCTCCCTCGAAAGCAAGACATTCACCGCACGCTGACCACCATTCACCGATTCGATTAATTGAGGTAAACTTCTATAAGCATCAGGTCCAACCACCAAATCTACCAACTTTTCTTCTTCCAGTAAAGCCTCCTTCAAACGTTCGGCCATACACCCCAAAACACCAATAATCAAACTCGGATTTTTTTTCTTTAATTTTTTGAATAAATAAAGTCGATTACGCACCGTTTGTTCCGCCTTATCCCGAATAGAACAAGTATTCATAAAGATAACATCAGCCTCCTCAAAATTACGTGTAGTCGAATACCCCTCTTTTTTTAAAATAGACGCAACAACTTCACTATCAGCAAAATTCATTGCACAACCATAACTCTCCAAGTAAAGTTTTTTAGTGCCTTTTTCCTCCTTTCCAATTAAAGTGGCCGTTCCCTGAATGGCTTCGTTTATCTCCTTTTCCATTATCTCCTTTGTTGTGTCCCGCGAAGATAAATAATATTACCAAACTGACAAAATGACATTTTTATTTATTTATGTTTGGGTGTTCCCTCCATTTTCAAAAACAACATTTCGCTTAGGCGAAACGATGTTTTTGAAAATGGAGGTCGGGCTATCACTACTCACTCTTTTGTGTTGCATAAGTGCAACAACACAAAAGGAGTTCAAACACGCCGTTCTATCCCTAACACGGGACAGATGAGTACAAAGAAAACGGAGTTTAGTTTTCTTAGACGATGAAACTATTTTACATATTCCTAACAATGGAATAGAATTTCACTTGAGGATTTAAGGTAATAAATTTTAATGAAATAAAAGTCAAGAAAATGTTTAGATTTGCAATGTGTTTTTGAAAAGTGTATAACTTATTGTTTTATAATAAGTTATAAAAACGGCATAAAATATGTTAAAAAACTCTAAAATTCAGCTTATGAAACGACATTTACTTTTATCGATTTTTACTTTATTCTTTTTGAATTTTGCGAGTACTGCTCAAACGCATGTAAATTATGATTTAGATACCAAATGGAATTTCGGCATAAACACCGGAGCTTCTTGGCAAGAACGTACTACCCCTTATTATAATAAGGCAGGTTATACGATTGGAATGACCTTAGGACGTTCTATTTATGAGCGTGAAGGTAGAGCTTTAGCTCTAGGTCTTCGAGGTCGTCTTCAGGTAGGGTCAACTAAAGGGTTTAATACTACGTTATCTCACGATTCTACCCTGTTTGCTAATCACAACGGAGGTGTAGGTTACAAAAATTTTCGATTTGGTTATGGAGAAGGAACTTTAGAGTTAGTACTAAGTGCCCAACGTTTGCGAGAACGAACAGGAATTTTGTTATACGCTTTTGGTGGAGTAGGAGTAACCGGATACACTATCAGAAGTGATTACAAAAAAGGAACAAATGAGTACGATTATACGAAAGTTGATTCAACAGCTACTCCCAAGGCTATTGTGCATGAATTGAATAATAAATATCAAGATTACGATTGGGAAACAACTATTCAAGGAGCGGGTACTCCCAAAACTGTTTTTATGCCTTCTTTGGGAATGGGGTTAGGTTATCAAATTACACCTCGTTTTTCTATGGGACTGGAACATAAAATAACTTTTGCTTTAGCTAATGATATTAACGCTACGCCTAATAGTACAAATGATAGGTATCATTATACAGCACTAACATTCCGTTGGAATATTTTCAAACGAGAAACCGTAACACCAACAATTAATTCTTATGCCCCAGAGGAAAGACCTATTCCTAATGGTACTACTCCTTCTTCGAGTGGAGGTAATGTTGGTAACTATTCTACGTCAAGTAGTCAATCGGGAACTTCACCAACTGTTGTTCATAAGCCAAAGGTGAATATCGTTCATCCTCTGATAGGGAACAAGGTGGTTTATTTACCTAATTATAAATTAAAAGCCAATGTTTTGTATGTAAACTCTGAAAATGATATTGAAGTTACTCACAATGGTGTACAGGTTTCTACTTTTACTTATAATCCTATGACTAAGATGGTTTCGGCTAATCTTCTTCTTGCTCCCGGAACGAATACATTTATGGTGAAAGGAACGAATGCTTCAGGAAGCGATAATGATATTAAAACAATAAGGTATGAATGTAATACTAAGCCCGTCGTTACTGTAATTCAACCTCAGTCAACGCAAACTATGCAGGAATATGTTCAACTAACAGTGGAAATCCAAAATATTAATTCCGTACATCAACTTTCAGTAAGGCACAATGGGGTGTTGTTGTCATCAAGTCAATTAACTTATCAAACTCTTTCTAAGAGATTAGAAACGACAGTGCATCTTACGCAAGGAATAAATACAATTATTATTCATGCCGAAAATGATTGTGGTACAAAAGAAAAAGTGTTTTCGATAGAATACAAAGGAGGACAAATGCCTAGTTTACCACCTGTTGTACATTTTGTTAACCCGCCAAGTTCTCCTTATACTGTTACCGGACAAAATACATTTAATATTAGTGCTACGGTAAGTAATGTTGTTAATGCCGGGCAAATTCAGTATAAAGTAAATGGAGTTGCTTCAACGTCTTTTTCTTTTGATCCTACAACACATATCTTAACATCTTCTATTCCTTTAGTGATTGGGAATAATACCGTAGAGATAAAAGCCACCAATAGTGCGGGAAGTGATACTAAAGTGAGTGTGATTCTCAAAAAAGTACAAGAACAAGGAGTTCCGCCGATAGTAACGATTTCTGTCCCAAATGCTAACCCTTTTACAGCAACGCAACCAATTCAAATAGTTAATGCAAAGGTATTGAACGTGAATACAAAGGGACAGATACAAGTTTTGATAAATGGTGTTTCAACCAATGCCTTCGTATTTGATGCGTTAACTAAAAAAGTATCTTTGAATGTTCCGCTCAACGCAGGAATGAATGTAGTTTCAATAACAGGAACAAACACAGCTGGAACAGAAACAAAAACAACTCGAATTGTATATAATAAAGTTATTGTAAGTAATCCGCCTCCAGAAGTTAAATTTACCGTACCGAATACAAATCCGTTTATCACAGAGAATATAAACCAGACGATTACGGCAACTGTGAGCAATATTAGTTCACCTAATCAAATTAGTGTATTTGTTAACGGTGTTACTTTTTCAGGTTTTTCATTTAATGCTCAAAGTCATATTTTGGTTTTTAATATTCCGTTGGTTGTAGGGGATAATACTGTGGAAGTGAGAGCGAGTAATTCGTTTGGGAGCGACGCTAAATTAACTGTAATAAAAAGAGTTCCTCCATGTACGCCTCCTACGGTTAGTTATTCTATCCCATCGAGTTCTCCGCATAAGCACGCAGGAAGGAATGGAAATATGGCGTTTACATTTGATGTTGGTGGAGTTACACAAAAATCACAAGTGTCGGTAACGAATAACGGCTATACCGTTCCTTTTAATTTGGATAGGGAAAATCATACGATTTGGGGAACTGTACCTTTACAAAAGGGAACAAATAAAATGATTGTTAAAGCGAATAACAAATGTGGTCATGCTGATTTGGTATTAGATGTACTGTATGAAGGGAATATAGGAAAACTTGTTCCACCGGAAATTATCATTGATTCTCCTGCTGATTTCCCTTACGAAACGAGTGCGTCGAACGTAATGGTTACAGGGAAGGTATATAATGTTTCGCATCAAAACAGAATAACAGTTACTATGGACGGACAAAATATTCCTTTCACATATAGTACTGCAACGAAGTTGTTGACTATTCCTACGGTTCTTAGTTTAGGTTCTCATCAAGTTCGAATAAGAGCAATTAACAATTACGGGATAGATACAGAGGTTTTTGATTTAGTAAGGAAAGGAAGTTCAGCTAAACCGGAGGTGATGTTTACTAATATAGGAACAAATAATTCTTCAAGAAATCCTTATCGGGCAACTCAAAGGTCTTTTGGGCTTCGAGGAAAGGTACTTTATTTTCAAGGAGCTACGGTAAAAGTTTATGTAAACGGAGTGAAGACCTCTAATTATACATATAATTCATCAACCGGAGAGTTTTCTGTTCCGGTAGAATTTCCTTTGCAAGATGCCGGTACACAGAGAAGAATTACAGTAGAGGTTCACGCTGAAAATAATATAGGTACAGGGATAAATAAAGCCTACTTGGTTTATTTGATTCAAAGTATTAATGCCAATAACAATAATAACAATGGTTCGAATAATTCAACACATGAAAGAGAGCGTACCAGACAAAAAAATGAACCAACACCGACCAGAACATCAACTCCAGGACATCAAACACAACATACAACAAAACCACACTATTCTTCTGCGAAACCTAAGCCTACTAAAAAAGAAATCAAACCAAAAGAAACGACAAGGGAAGTAAAGGAAGAAGTTAAAAAAGAAGTTAAAGAGATAAAAAAAGAAGTGAAACAAACAAAACAAACAATTAATACAACTACAAAACCAGCCGGAAAGTGGACGACAAAGAAACCATAAGTATTGAAACAATAAAAAAAACGATATGTATGATGCCGTGGGTGCATCTGTATATCGATACGTCCGGAAAGGTTAAGGCTTGTTGTAATACCTCCGTAACCTACGGTGATGTTAGAAATCAATGCGTTAAAGAGATTTGGGAAGGAGAAAAGGTTAATCAATTTAGAGAGAAATTATTGCGAGGAGAGAAGGACAAGCGATGCCACGTTTGTTTTAATAAAGAGAAAGCCGGGAAGTCTAGTATTCGTACAGAAACATTAGATAAATTTGGATATTTATTACCAAAAATTATTCAGCGAAAATTTTTGTTAAAGCCTAAGTATTTAGATATTCGATTTAGTAATGTTTGTAATCTAAAATGTTTGACTTGTTGGCATGGAGCAAGTTCCGCTTGGTTTGATGAGGCAGTGAAAAATAAAACCAATTTTGGAGAAAAGGCTATTATTAAAGCTACTGAAAATAATTTGGAGTTAATTGCTGGGGTATTGGATTATGCGGAAACGGTTGAGGAGATTTATTTTGCAGGAGGTGAACCTTTATTGATGGAAGAGCATTATCAATTATTGGAGCAGTTGTTGGAATTAGGGATGCAAAACACGAGGTTGCGTTACAATACCAATCTTTCTCAATTACAATTGAAAGATAGAAAGGTCATTGAGTATTGGAAAAGATTTTCGGATGTAACGGTATCTGTAAGTGTTGACGCTATTGGAAAACAAGTGGAAGAAATACGAAGAGGATTAAAGTGGAAAAAATTATTGTCTAATTTTCTCGAAGTAAAAACCGAATGTCCGCATGTACAATTGGAAATAGCCCCCACAATTAGTAATTTGAATGTTTTTGAAATAGGAAATTTGCATCGGTTTTTTGTTGAGGATGGGTATATTGAAGATGTTAACAAGATTTATTTGAATTTATTGGAGCGTCCTAAACAATACAATATTCAAGGGCTTGATGAACAACAAAAGGCAAATACAAAAAAGAAGTTAGAGGAACATTTGAGTTGGTTAAAAGAACACAGGGCTAATCAGCGGGTCATTGATGAGTTTATGTCAATTATTTCTTATATGGAACAAGGTTGTTAAATAATAATTGCTATAACTTTGCACGATGTTTTACTTAAATAATTTTCCTGTAAAAACAGTTAACGATATAGATGATTATAAGGCTGTAACCGATTTTGAAAAAGAGGTAGTCGTTTTCTTAAAGAATTGGTTTTCCGATAGCTCAACCGTTGAGGTAAAAACATCAGGATCTACGGGCAAACCTAAAACGATTGTGCTGAAAAAAAAACGAATGATTAAGAGTGCAGAGTTAACGCTTCGTTTTTTTGGATTAAAGGCGGGGGATAAAGCTTTGTTGTGTTTGCCTTTACGTTCGATAGCCGGAAAAATGATGGTGGTAAGGGCTGTGGTTGGCGGATTAAATTTGCTGTTGGTTCGTCCAAGTCGAAATCCGTTAAAGCAAATGTCTGCACGAATTTCTTTTTCGGCGATGACACCGATGCAGGTGGAGACTGTGTTAGAAGAAACCCCGAAGCAAATAAGTTTGATAGATACATTAATCATAGGAGGAGCGGAAGTCAGTTCGGAGTTGGAAAGAAACCTTAGTCAGTATGAGGTTCGGGCTTACAGTACGTTTGGAATGACCGAGACCATAACGCATATTGCGGTTAGGGAGTTAAATAAATCAACTGTTTTTACCGGACTTCCCGATGTTCGTTTTTCTGTAGATAAGGATGATTGTTTGATGATAAAAGCACCTCATTTAAAGGAAGCGTCTTTAAAAACGAACGATATTGTTGAGTTGAAAAGTGAAACCGAATTTTTGTGGAAGGGAAGAAAGGATAATGTAATTAACACGGGAGGAATAAAAATCATAGCGGAAGATGTAGAAAGTTTATTGAAGGATGTTTTCTCGCACACTTGTTATTATGTTACTTCAAAAAAAGATAAATTGCTTGGAGAAAAAATTGTTGTTGTGGTTGAGTCTCAAACTCCTTTGTTGTTGGAAGATTATGATTTTTCTTTTTTGCCTAAATATCATTCTCCTAAAGAAATAATAACGGTAAACAAAATGAAAGAAACACCAACAGGAAAACTGAAACGCGAGAAGTTTTGAGTGTAATGCCGTTTAAATATTGAAACGAGCTTTATAAAGCGTTTTATTTTCTCTATCCTGCTTCATTGTCTAAAAAAACTAAAATTTACTTTCTAACCGTCTATTTTGCTTCCTTATCTTTCTTCAAAAAATATTTCCATAGCGGGTGCTATGCAAAGATTTTTTTCATCGTCTAAGAAACCAAAAATTCACGTAAGCGTACTGTGAAGTACGTCTTGTAAGATGATTAAAATACACTGACTTTTGTACCTAAACAAAAAAATAGAAATTTATGTTAGGATTAGGTACAGAACATACATA
>JALWSJ010000010.1 GCA_026993705.1 Flavobacteriales bacterium | reverse complement strand
CGTGAAATGGACGAGCAAGACGAACTTAAAAGATTTAGAGAGCAATTTATTTTCCCTTCGTTTACGGAAGATGAGGTGATTTACTTTACGGGAAATTCACTGGGACTTCAACCGAAAACCGTAAAAAAAGCAATTGAAACCGAATTGGAAGACTGGGGAAAATGGGGCGTCGAAGGTCATTTTCACGCTAAACACCCTTGGGTTTCTTATCATGAGATTCTAACACCTAAAATCGCTAAAATTGTTGGTGCACTAGAAGACGAAGTGGTTGTAACTCATAGCTTAACAACTAATCTTCACTTGCTAATGATTTCCTTTTATCAACCTAAGGAAAAACGAAATAAAATCATCTGCGAAAAAAAGGCTTTCCCGAGCGATCAATATGCTTTGCAATCTCAAGCTAAACTACACGGTTATGAACTAAGCGATGTTCTAGTGGAAATAGCTCCGAGATTTGGAGAACACACCATTAGGGAAGAAGATATTATTTCCAAGATAGAGGAATTGGGCGATGAACTTGCTACTGTTATGATAGGGGGAGTAAACTACTATACAGGTCAAGTTTTTGATATGGAGGCCATCACCAAAGCAGGACACAAAGTTGGTGCTAAGGTGGGCTTTGATTTGGCTCATGCCGTTGGAAATATAGAACTAAAACTACATGAATGGAAGGTTGATTTTGCTACGTGGTGCTCTTATAAATATTTAAACTCTAGCCCTGGTGGTGTTAGCGGATTATACGTTAATGAAAAACACGCTAAAAATCCTGACTTGCTAAGACTAGCTGGCTGGTGGGGACACGATAAAGAAAAAAGATTCTTAATGGAAGATACTTTTCGACCTATGCCTACGGCAGAATCGTGGCAATTGAGTAATGCTCCTGTTATAGGCATGGCCATTCACAACGCTTCTTTGGATGTTTTTGAAGAAGCTGGAATGGATAAACTGATACGAAAAAGAAACCTTCTTACTAGCTATTTGGAATTTGTCATCAATGATATTTCTTCTCGCTTTAATAATGTTGATTTTGAAATTATAACTCCAAAGGAACAAAACAAAAGAGGAGCTCAACTTTCAATACTTGTGCATGGTAGAGGCAAAAAACTTTTTGATTTTATTTCAGCAAAAGGAGTAGTAGCTGATTGGAGAGAACCTAATGTAATACGGATTGCTCCTGCTCCACTCTATAATAATTTTGAAGATGCTTATCGATTTGGACAGGTTTTAGAAGAAGCGTTGATGCAATAAAGACATTAATGGTCATAAAATATGATTGTACTGCCAGTTGATTTGGAGTTTTCTCTTAACTTTGTCAATCGTTTTTCTGCCAATGGTAAAAAAAACAAAATATAATTTAGATATAAATGAAAGATTATTTTGCACATGAAACAGCCGTAATTGATGAGGGTTGTACCATTGGTAAAGGGACAAAAATATGGCACTTTAGTCATATTATGCCTAATTGTGTTTTAGGCGAGAAATGTAATATCGGACAAAATGTTGTTGTTTCTCCTGATGTTGTATTAGGAAACAATGTTAAGGTACAAAACAATGTATCTATCTATACAGGTGTTATCTGTGAAGATGATGTTTTTTTAGGTCCTTCTATGGTGTTTACAAATGTTATCAACCCTAGAAGTGCTGTAAATAGACGAGATTCTTACCTCAAAACAACTGTAAAAAAAGGAGCGTCGATTGGAGCAAACGCAACCATTGTATGCGGTCATGACATCGGAGAGTTTGCTTTTGTTGGTGCTGGTGCAGTTGTTACCAAAAATGTACCTGACTTCGCTTTGGTTGTAGGTAACCCTTCTAAACAAATCGGTTGGGTGAGTGAATATGGCATTCGTCTTCATTTTGATGAAAACGGAAAGGCTGTTTGCACTGAAAGCGGACAAGAATATTTATTAGAAAACAATACCGTTAAAAGAATTAAATAATGTCGGAATTTAAAGAAAATGATAAAATTAAGTTTGCAGTTGTAGGTTGTGGGCATATCGGCAAAAGACATGCGACAATGATAGCCAACAATAACGAATCTGAATTGGTTGCTCTTTGCGACATCAAACCCAAAGATAAATTGGGCTTGGATAACTTTGAAGGAGTTCCATTTTTTAATTCACTAGATGATTTACTAAACAGTAACATCGATCTTGACGTCGTAAACATTTGTACACCAAATGGATTACACTCCGACCAAGCTGTAAAAGCATTGGATAGTAACAAACATATTGTAGTAGAAAAACCAATTGGACTTTCTAAGGCTAAATGTGAAAATGTTATTTATAAAGCATTAAGAAATCACAAACAAGTTTTTGCGGTGATGCAAAACAGATATTCTCCACCATCCGTTTGGCTAAAAGAAATAGTAGAAAAGAAAATCATCGGAGAACCATTCATGGTTCAAGTCAATTGCTATTGGAATAGAGATGAACGCTATTACAAAAAAGACGGTTGGAAAGGTAAACAAGATTTAGATGGCGGAACGCTGTTTACTCAGTTTTCTCATTTCATTGACATTATGTACTGGCTTTTTGGAGACATCAAAAACATTCAAGGCAAGTTTGGTGATTTTACACATCAAGACTCTACCGACTTTGAAGATTCTGGCTTTGTGTCCTTTGATTTTATTGATGGAGGAATGGGTACGTTGAATTACTCAACAGCTGTGTGGGATAAAAACTTGGAAAGTAGTATAACCATCATCGGAAGCAAAGGAAGTGTAAAAGTTGGAGGACAATATATGAACGAAGTTGAGTATTGTCATATCAAAGATTACGAGATGCCAACACTACCACCATCAAACCCTCCAAATGATTATGGTCAATACAAAGGTTCTGCAGCCAATCATCACTACGTAATTGAAAATGTAGTTGACACGTTAAAAGGAAGAACAAGAGCAACAACGAACGCTTTAGAAGGCTTAAAAGTTGTGGAAATCATTGAACGAATATACGAAGTAAGAGATAAAGTAGGATATTAAAAAACATTTTGTTGAGGGTAACTGAAGAGTTGACACCTCTGCATTTTTATTCAATAAATATGTACGATAAATTAGTAAACAAAGAAGCAAAATTAGCCGTAGTAGGGCTTGGATATGTAGGACTGCCTATCGCCCTGGAATTTGCAAAAAAAATAAAAGTAATAGGGTTTGACATCAATGAAAAACGCGTAGAAATGATGCGTAACAACATTGATCCAAGCAATGAATTAGAAGCATCAGACTTTGAGGGGTGTGATATCGAATTTACTTCTGACGGTGAAAAATTAAAAGAAGCAAACTTTTTCGTAGTTGCTGTACCAACGCCAATTGACGCTAGTAAAGAACCCAACATAAAACCCTTAATCGGAGCTTCAACAACCGTTGGAAAAGCACTAAAAAAAGGTGATTATGTAGTTTACGAATCTACTGTTTATCCGGGCTGTACAGAGGAAGACTGCATTCCTGTATTAGAAGAAGTTTCCGGATTAAAATGGAAAGAAGATTTTAACGTAGGATACTCACCTGAACGAATAAACCCGGGCGACAAAGTACACACACTTGCAAGTATAGTAAAAGTAGCTTCGGGAGACACAGTGGAATCGTTAGAGAACATAGCAAAAACCTACGAATTAGTGGTTGACGCGGGAGTTCACAGAGCTTCCACAATAAAAGTAGCAGAAGCGGCTAAAATCATAGAAAATACGCAAAGAGATGTAAATATTGCACTAATGAATGAGCTTTCAATTATTTTCGGAAGAATGGGCATTAATACTTTCGAAGTATTGGAAGCAGCAGGGACCAAGTGGAATTTCCTTAAATTCTACCCCGGTTTAGTTGGAGGACACTGTATAGGAGTTGACCCTTATTATCTAACGCACAAGGCTCGTCAATTAGGTTATCATGCAAAAATCATTAATTCAGGAAGATACGTGAATGACTCAATGGGATTCTATGTAGCAAAGCAGTGTGTAAAAAGAATACTAGCAAAGGGTAAAAGTATCATCAACTCAAGAGTTTTAATCATGGGTTCAACATTTAAGGAAGATGTAAGCGACATAAGAAACTCTAAAGTGATTGATGTGATTAAGGAATTTGAATCATTTTCTTGTGATGTGCAAATCACAGACCCTCATGCAGACCCCGAAGAATTTAAGGAAGAATATGGGTATGAACTGGTAAAAGAACCTACTGGTAAGTATGATGCTGTTGTTTTGGCTGTAAATCATAAAGAATACACTAATTTACCTGAAGAATATTTCAAAAATTTACTTACTGATGTAGGCGAATTTGTTGATATCAAAAGGATTTATAAAAATCAGTTTAAAGATATTGCCTATTGGAGTTTGTAAAATTTCTTACATTCTTCGATGATTTTTATAAAAAATCTATTTTTTTGTTTGCTGGTGTGAAGTATTTAATTATATTTGCACTCGCTAATCAATAAAGATAGCAGGATAGTTGGCAGAGTGGTCGAATGCGCCAGTCTTGAAAACTGGTTTACCGAGAGGTAACGGGGGTTCGAATCCCTCACTATCCGCAGGGCAGAAAGCCACACAATACATTGTGTGGCTTTTTTATTTTAACCCATTTCTATACATTTTAGTCAACGCACAAAGCTTTATCTCTTCATGAAAAAATATTTACTTTTTCTTTTTATTGTTTCTATTTTCGTTTACTCATGTTCAAACAATGAACAAGAACAAATGGAAAACCCTTTTGATATTGCTCAACAAAAGGTAAAAAACGAAACGGTCAAAGACTCAAGCCTATCTATAACGCAATTAGCTTGGATGAAAGGCGAATGGATTGACAGTACCAGTTTTAAAGGAAATACAATTATAGAAACATGGGAATTTCACGAGGATACTCTTATAGGTAAAAGAGGAACACAAACAAATGGAATAAATAATTTTGGACAGACTTCAAAAATCTTTAATCGTAAAAACACGCTTATCTATCAACTTGAAGCAGAAGGTTACCCTACGGTTAGTTTTAAATTAAATGATTTATCAGATCATCACTTTATTTTTAAAAATAAAGCGAACGTTGCACCACAAGAAATTGGTTATATGGCGGTTGACAAAACGCTTAAGCAGCAATTAAAAATCATTACGCCTGCCGGTGAAAGAATTATAAAATCCTCATTTGTCCCTTTTAAACAGTGAAACCACTATCTTTGTTTTGATGAAAGTTTCTATAATTATACCTTGTAAAAATGAGGAAAGATACATTAAAAAATGTATTGATTCTATCCTTCAATCCAATTATCCCAATGAATTGGTTTCTGTTTATGTTTGTGATGGTTTAAGTAATGATAGAACACCCGAAATCGTAGAAATAACTGCAAAGAAACATCCCAATATTCATTTATTAATCAACCATAAAGAAACGACTCCCTATGCTTTAAATTTAGGTTTAAAAACTTCAACTGCTGATGTAAAAATAATTCTTGGAGCTCATGCAGAAGTTCATCCAGCTTTTATCGCTGAAAATGTAAAAGTCTTGAACAAACACCCAGAAGTGGGCTGTTCTGGAGGTATCATTATCAATGTTTTTGAAAATGAAACTTCGGAAATAATAGGCACAGCAATGAGTTCTCCTTTCGGTGTTGGAAATGCCCATTTTAGAACAGGGCAAAAAGATGGATTTGTTGACACTGTTGCTTTTGGTGCTTATAGAAAAGAAGTCTTTGAAAAAATAGGTTATTTTGATGAGGAATTGGCAAGAAACCAAGATGATGAGTTTAATTTTAGAATGTTAAAGGAAGGATTTAAAATCTTTTTATCAAAAAAAATCCTATCTAAATATTACGTAAGAGCATCGTTTCAAAAACTTTTTCGACAGTATTATCAATATGGATATTGGAAAGTTTTTGTAAACAAAAAACACCATACGATAACTACTCTAAGGCAGTTAATTCCTTTATTTTTCGTCCTTTTCTTAATTTTTGCGGTGGCTACCTCTTTTCTCCATCCGCTTTTATTCCTTTTCAATTTATCTATTCTTTTCCTCTATTTTGTTTTTGCCTTTATCTTTGCCATTAAAATTGCCAAAAAGAAAAAACATATACCAAAAATAATATTCACTTTTCTGATTTTACATATTTCTTATGGATGGGGTTATCTTATGGGTATTATTGATTTTGTTCTGTTGAACAAAAAACCTCAGAAGAAAGATATGGAGTTAACAAGATAGACTATTAAACTTCTTTAAACGAAAAAAGGAGGCTATAAATAGCCTCCTTTTTTTATTTGAGTATTAACGTTCTATCTTCTTCGTCTTCTACTGTCTCGATTTCTTCCTCCATCAGAAGAATTACTAGAAGAGAAACTGCTTCTCTCTCTTCTTCGTCTTTTCCCTCCACCTTTTGAAGAACGACCACCGCCACCTCCATTGCTCTTAGCTAATTGAATTTTAAATGGCTTATCGTTAAATTCAGCTCCTTTCATCCCTTCCAACACGCGGTCAGCATGTTTTTTATCGACATCAAAGAATGAAAATTCTCTAAATAAATCTATTCTCCCAACTTCGTTTGAGCTTATATCAGCATTTTGGCAAACAATTCTCAAAATTGCACCTTTATTCAAACCATCTTCTGTTCCTGCAGTAATATGAAAACGTTGTTTGGAATCGTCAGAGCGATTTCTACCTCTATTTCTATCACGCCCACCATCATCACTTCTGTTTCTGTCTCTGTCCGAAACAGTACTGTTTAAATCTCTAGAACCATCGTAATATTCTAAAAAGTGGTTAAACTCAGCACTAACGAATTTTTTGATTACTTCTTCTTTTGTCAACCCTTCTAATTGCTCAAAAATTGAAGGTAAAAAGCGTTCTATTTCTTCTTCTTTTACATCTACATTTTTAACATTGTCAATGAGAGCAAACAATTGTTTTTCACAAACCTCTTTCCCACTAGGGATTTGAGCATGTTCTACTTTTAATTTCGTTACTCTTTCAATCGCTTTCACCCGGTTCATTTCTTTACCAGTAACCAACGATATAGATTGACCTTTTTTACCCGCTCTTCCTGTTCTACCACTTCTATGGTTGTAGTTTTCAACTTCTTCTGGCAAGTTATAATGAATCACGTGCGTTATACTATCCACATCAATACCACGAGCGGCAACATCTGTTGCTACAAGTATTTGTACCGTTTTGTCTCTAAACTTTTTCATGGCGTGGTCACGCTGAGATTGAGATAAATCTCCATGTAATGGAGCGGCACTGTATCCGTCTTTCATTAATTTGTCTGCAATTTCTTGCGTCAAACGCTTGGTTCTACAAAAGACCAAACCATAAATATCAGGGTGAAAATCCAATAATCTTTTTAGAGCTTGATAACGATTTCTATCGTTTATCGTATAATATACGTGATGAATATCTTTATTTGCTGCATTTTTTGTCCCAACGGTAACCTCTATTGGGCTTTCCATATAAGTTGACGCAATTCGTGCCACTTCTTTAGGCATGGTTGCAGAAAACAACCAAACATTTTTATGGTTGGGAGTTTGACTTAATATCGTATCGATATCTTCTTTGAATCCCATGTTCAGCATTTCATCAGCTTCGTCCAACACTACGATATTCACTTGGTTTAGCTTTACCATATTTCGACGAATCATATCGTTAAGACGACCTGGTGTTGCTACTACAACTTGTGCTCCTCGTTTTACTTCACGTGCTTGGTTTTCTATACTCGCTCCTCCATATATAGTTGCAATGGATGCTCCTTTGATATATTTTGTGAACTTTTTAAAATCTTCTGCTATTTGTATCCCTAGCTCCCTTGTTGGAGCAATTACAAGTGCTTGTACGTAATTCTTGTTAAAATCAACTTTCTCTATAAGAGGTAACCCAAAAGCTGCTGTTTTACCTGTTCCTGTTTGAGCTAACCCTACTAAATCTCGTTCTTCTGATAATAGTTGAGGAATGGATTCCTCTTGGATAGGGGTTGGATTTTCAAATCCTAAATCGTTAAGAGCTTTTAATACTTCTTCTCTTAATCCTAATTCTTTAAATGTCATATATTGTTATTAATAATTTATACCATTTAAACTTTGAAAATCACCTTATAAAACGTTTTATTTTCTTTTACCTTTTTTCAATATTCAAACGGTGTTACAAAAGTACGCTAAATTAATTTAGAAAGCACCTAATCTTTGTTAAAATACTATAACTTTCGTACATTTAACGCGTTAGGGATAGAAACGGCATCCTTTTGTGTTGTTGCACATATGCAACACAAAAGATATAGTGGATAGCCCGACCATTACGGCGTTAAAAAGTAGTGCAGTGGGGGGAAGTGCGAACGGAACTACTTTTTTATGCTGTAATGGGAACGCCCAAATCACTCTTCTTCGTCTAATAGATGCTCTTCTATTTTATCTACAATATTTTCGTCCTTGTTTTTCATTTTTATGGAATCTAACAAGACTTCGGTTACTTTTTCTCCTCGATTTAAGATGAGTGCGATGGTCATAATTACGCTTGTTATCAATATCGTAAACAGTAATATTCCTTGGTCGAATTGGGCTATAGTAAAGTCTTCGGTAGCATTATAGGACACTAACACATCTCCGTGTCCATCGACCAATCCGTTGGGTATTGCAAAGAACAAAAGAACGGTTATTAGACCGCGTGGTGCTATCCAAAGTTCGGGCACTATATCTTTTTGAAGAAAGAGTTTGAGAATAAGAAAACGGACAGCAAATAATATGGCTACGATTCCCAAACTTATCAACCCTAATTTCCAATTGATCAACGACGCTAAGGTTATGGTGATACCGAATATCACAAAGAAAAAGGTTCGTAGGACAAAGGCGGTTTCTAAGGTGATAACATGTAACTCGTGCAGGGAATGTTTTATTTGTCTTTTATCTCCGTATTTTTTTAAAATTCCTCTAAAAAACAAAGGGGTATTGTTTAGCACTAAACCAAAAAACAAAATGATTAATAAAGACGATAGATGAAATGATTTTCCGACAGCGTATAAGAGTAATAACACAGCAAACATAAGGAAATATTTGGCTTCCATTTTTAGTTTTTGGAATAGAATAACTAATAAATACGCTGCTATGATGGCAATTAAAACAGTAATTCCGATATTAAAACTGACATCGGTGATGACCTCTTTGGTTGACGATACGTGTGCGTTCCCCTTTAAGAAATAGAAGAACATTATCCCCATAATATCCGAAAACGTACTTTCGTAAATCATAAATTCTTTTTTCTTTTCAGGCAAAGAACTAACACTTGGGATAATAATGGCACTACTCATTATGGATAACGGAACGGCATAAAGAAGTGCATTAAACAAGGGGACTTTCCAGAGAAAGACAAATAATTCGGCTATACCAAAAGAAGAGGCTACAAGAGCAATGAGTGCGACAAAAAAGCTTTTTGCAATTAAACCCGCTTTTTCTTTTTTCAGTTCTAAGTCCAGAGCGGCTTCCAGCACGATAAAAATCAAACCTACGTTTCCAAGCACCTCCAAGGCGGTCATTATACC
>JALWSJ010000009.1 GCA_026993705.1 Flavobacteriales bacterium | reverse complement strand
GCTTATGCCGAAAGTAAAACCTTAGATGGAGCTAAAGCTATCTTGGCAGCAGCTAAAAAAGAATTGGGAATAGCTTAATCTTTTCCCTTTATAAAACAACTTTATTACTTCAAAGCAATATTTTCCTAAAGAGAAACGTTGCTTTGAAAGATATTGTATTAATAGTTGTAATGAAAAAAATAATCCTTCTCTATTTTTTAACGCTGTTTTCCTTTGTTGCTCAAAGTCAACAAATGGAAAACTTGCGTGATTTTGACAGAAGAAAATACCACTTTGGGTTTGCTTTGGGATATAACACCAGTGATTTCTATTTGGACAGAAATGTAAAACGGGATTATCAAAGAGACTCTCTACTTGTCTTAGAAGTTCAAAAAAAGCCGGGATTTAATTTGGGAATAGTTTCCTCTCTCGACTTACTACCTACTTTTAAAATTCGTTTTCTTCCCACTTTATCTTTTCAAGAACGGGTACTGGAATATACCTATGCTAAATTCCCCGATACTACTGAACATTGGAACAAAAAAGTAGAATCAACCTACCTTGATTTTCCTTTGTTGATGAAATTTAGAACGGAACGTATCAAAAATTTTGCAGCCTATTTTGTTGCCGGAGGAAGGTATGGAATGGATATGGCTTCCAACAAAGATGTTGAAAATGCCAATGCTCCTCTAAAAGACCAAATCGTAAAAATTACCAAAGCCGATTACGGAATGGAAATTGGCGGGGGAATGGATTTTTTCTTGGAGTACTTTAAATTCGGTATAGAGCTTAAACTTTCCACAGGGTTTAAAAATGTTTTGATACAGGAAAATACTAAATTCTCTACCCCAATTGACAAATTACGTACAAGAGTATGGACGTTTTCACTCACATTTGAGGGCTGATGGGGATAATTATTCGCAATAGCATCAAAGCCACAGCCATTAATTATATAGGTGTTATTCTTGGAGCAATTAGTATTCTGTTCATTCAAACAAAAGTGCTTACTCCCGACCAAATTGGAGAAGTTCGCTTACTATTAGACAAAGCTGTTTTAGTACTTCCTCTTGTTCTGTTTGGAATGGATACGGTTTCCTCTCGTTTCTATTTCCATTTTGAAAAAGATGCACGTTCTTATTCCCGTTATTGGACGATGTTACTTTCTATTCCCTTTGTCTTATCCTGCGTTTTGTTTGTCATTACCTACCCTTTTAACATTCATCACTTTTGGTTAATTTCCATTATTCTTGTCTCATACTCTTATTCCTTAATCATTGAAGCGTACTTAACTACAAAAGCGAAAATTGCTTATCCTACCTTTTTGCGATCCGTTCTGTTTCGATTAGTTTATTTAATTTCTGTAATTCTCTACTACTACCAATTGATTTCTTTTCGTACGGTATTGCTTACGTTTACTTTTTGGCATGTTTTGCATTTAGCACTTCTACTGCTCTATCTCCACAAGTATCTAACTTTTTCTTTTCGCCCTGATTTTTCCTTTTGGAAACACGAGCGGTTCAAAGAAATAATGACGTTTAGTTCTTTCCTGCTCGTAGGAGCTAGTAGTGCAGTATTGGTTGCTCGATTAGATACGGTAATGTTAGAGGGGATTACGAGTAGTCAAGCCTTTGTCGGGATATATACGATTGGTTTGAGTATAGCCGCTTTTATTGAGATGCCCAAACGTCCTGTTGCTCAAATTGCCATCCCGATTTTATCGAAAGATTTAGCAAATAACGAACTTGATAAAGTAGATATTCTTTACAAAAAATCCGCTCTTAACTTATTGATTATTTCTTGTACCTTATTTAGCTTAATATGGATTAACATTGATTTTATTTTTGAACATATCCCCAACGGCGAAATTTATCAAACCGGTAAATACGTGGTGTTCTTTTTGGGGCTAGCTAAAGTGTTTGATTTAGGTTTGGGTATCAATCAAGAGGTGATTAGTGCTTCGCAGTATTACCGTTGGAACTTATTGCTTATGCCTTTTTTAACCTTGGTTACTATTTTATTAAACTTTTATTTCATTTCAAAATACAACAGTGCCACCGGTGCAGCTGCTGCTACACTAATTTCGCTTTCGTTATTTAATCTTTTACGTACTTTTTTGGTCAAATGGAAACTAGGACTGTTACCATTTACCAAAGAATATTTTATCGTTATCCTGTTAACGCCCTTTCCTTTTATCATCGATTATTTTTTCCTAAGTACTATAGAAAACAGTTGGATTAAAATGATTCTTGATTCCACGGTTGTTCTTTTGTTGTTTGTTTTCCCAATTTACTTTTTTAACTTATCGGATGATATTACGAAATTGGTAAATAAACTAAAAGCTATTGTATTTCCTTAAATCCGCAAGTGAACTTCTATTCCAAAGCCAAAATACGCATCAATATTGGCAATG
>JALWSJ010000008.1 GCA_026993705.1 Flavobacteriales bacterium | reverse complement strand
ATATAGCCGGGCTTAGAGAATGTAATGGTATAAACTGCCCCATAGGTTAATTCTAAATCAGGATATTTTCCATTCGAAGCTGTTGTTACAGTTTTAAACGCTGAACCGTTTCTTTTGACTTCTACTTTTACTCCGGATACATTTTTGTTTGCTCCGTCTTTTGCTTTTCCTTCCAAAATTACGACGGGGTCATCCTGTGAGAAAAAACTAGAGAATTGCACTTGAACAAAAAGCAGCAAAACAATAGCAAGTAATATTTTTATTATTTTATTCACAATTTAGTAAATTAATCAACCGACAAAGGTCGTTATTTTATACGATTAAAAAAAACAACAAGGTTGTTTTGTTTATTTAACACTTGAATATCTACACTTTAATTTCTTATTGGTTCATTCTGCAATGAAATATTTTAAACTTATTTCTGAAATAAAGCTCTAAACAAAATAAGACTTGTATTTTTGTATTTCCTTAAATCCGCGAGTGAAGTTCTATTATAAACCTAAACTCAGCATTATTATTAGCAATGCTGGTTTTGACTTTCTGTAACGAAATTACTTACGAATTTAAAGTATTTAAAGATAATTTATAAAAAAGTATGGCTAGAGTTTTAACAGGGATACAAAGTACGGGAATACCTCATTTAGGAAATATTTTAGGTGCTATTCTACCAGCTATTGAGATGGCAAATCATCCTGATAATGATTCGTTTTTGTTTATAGCGAATTTGCATACGCTTACGCAAATTAAAGATGCGGAATGTTTAAGATACAACACCTATTCAACGGCAGCAACGTGGTTAGCTTTGGGTTTGGATGTAGAAAGGACAGTGTTTTATCGTCAGTCGGACATTCCTGAAGTTACGGAGCTTATGTGGTATCTGAATTGTTTTTTCCCTTATCAAAGGCTTACTCTTGCTCATTCGTTTAAAGATAAAGCTGATAGGCTTACTGATGTAAATGCCGGATTGTTCACTTATCCGATGCTTATGGCAGCTGATATTCTGCTTTATGATGCGGAAATAGTTCCCGTTGGAAAAGACCAATTACAACACCTTGAAATAACTAGAGATGTTGCCGGGAGATTTAATCATCAAATGGGGGAAACTTTTGTGATTCCTGAACCTAAAGTAAATGAAAATACACAATTGATTTTAGGTACTGACGGACTAAAAATGAGTAAATCTCGAGATAATTTTATTAATATTTTTTTACCGAAGAATGAATTAAAAAAGGTAATTAATAAAAAAATAATTACGGATGATACTCCTTTGGAAGATCCTAAAGATGCTGAAGGCTCAACTGTTTATCAGATATACAAATTAATAGCCTCCGAAGAACAAGCTCTTGAAATGAAAACAAAATTGGAACAAGGAGGATATGGTTGGGGACACGCCAAAAAAGATTTGCTAAATAGAATTTTAACACGCTTTGAAAAAGCTAGAGAACAATATGAATATTATATGAATAACTTGGATGAGTTGGAGCAAGTATTAAATGCAGGAGCAGAAAAAGCAAGGTTGGTTGCTTACGAAACTTTAGCGAAAGTTAGAGAAAAATGTGGTTATTAAATGATGAACACTCTTTTTCAAATTGTTTTTTCAAAGACTAAATTCTTCCTTTTTGTTTACGTCTTGTTTCTTTTGTTGACCGGTTGGGTGTTATTGGAGTACAACCGGAAGGATAGTGTGATTTTTATCAACCGTTTTTGGACAAGCGGACAGGATTTGTTTTTTAAATACATTACTCATTTAGGTGATGGATTTGTCGCTGTAATTGTTGTTGTCTATTTGTTTATTAAAAACAAAAAACAGGGGATTGTTGCTCTTTCTGCTTTTGCTTTTACAGCAGGAATTACACAGTTTTTAAAGCATGTTGTTTTTGATGATGCTATGCGTCCTTATATTGAATTATGGAGAGAGTTTAAACTTAAAGAGTTACATTTGGTACTTCCTGAAGAATTGATGAAAAAAGGCAATTCTTTTCCGAGTGGTCATACCACTTCGGCTTTTAGTATTTTTATTATTCTTACGCTGTTTTCCAAAAAACCTATCTATGGTCTTGCTTTTGGTTTTCTAGCTGTGTTGGCTAGTTATTCACGCGTATATTTATCTCAACACTTCTTTGAGGATATTTTTGTTGGTTCTTTTATTGGTGTATTCGGTAGTCTGTTTATTTATCTTATGTATTTGTGGAAAAGCCCCAAGGGATTGTTGTAAGAAAATTCTACTTTTCTGCCTATATTCGTGGTTATTCAAAGAAAATATTCATCGTCTAAGAAACCAAAAATCCACTTTCTATCCGTCAATTTCACTTGCGTTAGTGATTATTAAGCGACTGCGAAAAACAGTTGAGTTTTTGAGCTAACATAAAAATTTAGGTAATTTCATAATC
>JALWSJ010000007.1 GCA_026993705.1 Flavobacteriales bacterium | reverse complement strand
TCAATCCTTTTTTTATTACGTCGAGGTTCTGAGCCAATACAGGTATTTCAATTTCCAACTTACCTTCTCGCAGTACTTTAATAACCACCATCCCCGGAGCAACAGTCGCTCCGTCATCGGCAAAGGTCTCAATTATACTACCGTTAAACGGTGCAATAACTGTATATTTCTTTAGTCGTTCTTCCTCACTTTTTATACTGGAATATTGGCTCAATACATTTCGTGAAACAATAAAACCTTTTTCTTTAACCGAAGAAAATTTAGGAAGAGGAGGCAAAGGTTGTGTCAAATCTATTTTATCAAAAAAAGTAATCCACTTATTAAAACTTTCAGGAAAATCTACTTTCAAATCAGGAAGAATAGTAGTCAACAAAGAAAGAAAATTACCTTTCTTACTTTCCAAAGCCATTTTAACATCCGTGTTCTTTATAGAGAAAAGAACTTGCCCTTTTTGGAACTTAGTTCCCTTTTTTAACTCAATAGCAGCATGAAGAACCCCTTGCACTTCACTTGAAATACCGACCGAGGAAGAAGCATTTACCTTTCCGTAGCCAAACAAAACGATAGGATGAATCGTGTTTTCAACAGCAACGGCAGAAACATACTTCAAATTATCGTTAATTTCTTCATCTTGTGGCTTTTTTCTCTTTTTCGCCTTAATTTCTTCGGCATGTTCCACCCCGTAACTTATCCCCATTTTTCTACCCAAAGAAAAAGAAATACCAATCACACCGATAATAAGAAAAGATGTAATTATGATTAAAACGTGTCTTACCTTCATAAAGAACTTCTTAAAATTTAATCAACCAATTAAATTTATCTTCCGTTTCTCCATGCTTATATCGATTTAAATAATCCAATACTTCATTAGAAAACTTACGTTCAGCCACTTCGGGAAGTTCATAATCTCTTCCTTCAAAATTAATCGTCTTAATCGGTGCAATCGTTGCAGCTGTTCCCGCACCAAATGCATCTTTCAATTCTCCCGACTCAATGGCATCGATCACTTCTTTAACACTTATTTTTCTCTCTTCGGTTTTATACCCCCAATCTCTAGCAATCTCCATAACACTCTTACGCGTAATACCATCCAAAATCGTATCACTAGACTTAGGAGTAACAATTGTATCTCCAATCTGAAAAACAACATTCATCGTTCCTGCTTCCTCGACGTATTTATGCTCTTGAGCATCCGTCCAAATCAACTGTTGATACCCTTGTTCAGCCGCCAATTTAGCAGGATAAAGCGAAGCCGCATAATTTCCACCGGCTTTAGCAAAACCAGTACCGCCATGAGCAGCACGTGTATATTTGGTTTCTATCTTCACCCGCACAGGCTCTGTATAATACGCTCCCACAGGACAAGTAAAAATCATAAACTTATACGTTGCCGAAGGTCGAATCCCTACATAAGGGTCAGTAGCAATCATAAAAGGTCTAATATACATTGAATAACCTTCATTTGTCGGAATCCATTCTCTATCTAAATCAACTAAAGTTTGAACAAACTGAACGAAAACATCTTCAGGAATAGTCGGCATACACATACGAATTGCCGATTGATTAAAACGCTTAGCATTTTGATCCGCTCTAAACAAAAAAACCTCATCATTATCATTTCGATAAGCCTTCATTCCTTCAAAAACCGTTTGCCCGTAGTGCAACACAGAAGTAGCCGGCGACAACGATAAATTCTCAAAAGGCTCAATGACAGGCTTTCCCCACGCACCATCCACATAATCAATCACCAGCATATGGTCCGAAAAAACTCTCCCAAAAGGAAGGTTATCCCAATCTACTGAATCTTTTCTACTTTGCTGTATCTGATGAATATCAATCTGTTGTAATATCTCGTTCTCCATT
Organism: Flavobacteriales bacterium; assembly: GCA_026993705.1. Lineage (GTDB taxonomy): Bacteria > Bacteroidota > Bacteroidia > Flavobacteriales_D > Parvicellaceae > S010-51. Next base: position 546 of record JALWSJ010000007.1, on the reverse strand, counting down.
GGATTAAAACTTTATATAAGGTGTAATGTAGTAATTAATTAGGTAAAAAAGCACTTACGGATAAGCACCCTTAACTCGCACAAAAGTACAAAAAATAAGCATCAAATAAAAGCTCAAAAGATTATTTATAAAAATACTGATGTTTTGGGCGTTCCCCCACACGGTAAAAGCAACATATCGCTAACGCGAAACGTTGCTTTTACCGTGTGGGGTCGGGCTATCCACTATATCTTTTGGGTTGCATAGGTGCAACAACCCAAAAGGATGCCGTTCCTATCCCTAACGCGGATAAATTTGGGAATCAGAAAGTGAATTTTATTTTCTTAGGCGATGAAAAATTCTTTTGCATAGCACCCGCTAAGGAAAAGAATTTTGAAGAAGGATAAGAGAAATAAAAACGCTTTATGCTTCCAAATTTATTCGTGTTAGGGATTCCAACTAACGTAAAAATATAACATTGATAATCAATCGATTATAAAACTGCCAATATTTTTACGTTAGCTCAAAAACTCAACTGTTTTTCACAGTCGCTTAATCGTCCCTAAC
>JALWSJ010000006.1 GCA_026993705.1 Flavobacteriales bacterium | reverse complement strand
GCTACTTTTACTTGGACTGCACCGACAAATGCGACTAATTCTTTATATTTATTCTCTGTTGGATTAGGTGTTAACGGTAACGGAAATACATCAGGAGATAATATGGTTTCACATAATTTGGTTCTTACTCCGGCGTCAACACCACCAACATCAAGTTTCACAACTCAATCTAATTCAACAACATATTGTGCAAATACAAGTATTCAACTAATTAATAATTCTACAAATGCTACCTCTTATAACTGGACTTCGTCAGGGGGGGTGTTTTCATCAACAATATCTTCTAATCCTACTGTTGTATTTGCTAATTCAGGTAATTATACTGTTACATTGACGGCTAATAATAACGGTTTGTCAAATACATATTCTCAAACATTTACTATTGTTCCGGAACCTGTTTCGCAATTTACTCCAAGTACCACAAATACGACATTGCCTAATGCTACAGTTAGTTTTTCTAATCAAAGTACTAATGCAACATCTTATTTATGGGATTTTGGAGATGGGAATACTTCAACCGCAACTAGCCCCTCTCATACTTATACAAGTGCAGGAACGTTTACTGTTACCCTTACTTCATCAAATGCATACTGTTCGGGCAATTCTTCAACGAGTACAATTACCGTTACAAACAACAATACATCAACTGTACCGGTGTCGAGTTTCTCTACACAGGGATCAACATCTTTTTGTGAAGGTTCGTCGGTTTCTTTTATAAATAATTCCATAAATGCAACATCTTATTTATGGGATTTTGGAGATGGGAATACTTCTGCAACTACCAATCCTTCTCATATATATACTGTCTCAGGAACTTATGTAGTAACACTTACAGCAAGTAGTTCTGGAGGTAGTAATAACTCAACTCAAACTATCACAGTTGTCGCTCCACCTACCGCTCAATTCTCGCCTAGTGCAACTAATCTAGTTCTTCCTAATGCAACAGTTACGTTTACAAATAACTCATTGAACTCAACTACGTATTTGTGGGATTTTGGTGATGGTAATACATCGACTTTCTTTGGTCCTACTCACACCTATACTTCTGTAGGAAGTTATACTGTTACGTTAACTGCTAATAATTCTTCATGTCCTTCTGCTTCGACCTCGCAAATAATTACTGTTTCGAGCTCAGGAACATCTCCAGTGGCTCAATTTTCAACACAATCACCCAGTAACACTTTTTGTGTAGGAGAATTCATTTATTTGACAAATAATTCTATAAATGCTACGTCTTACAATTGGAATATTGCCGGAGGTTCACCTTCTTCATCTACAGCTCAATCTCCGGTAGTTGTGTTCTCTAGCCCTGGTACTTATACCATTACATTAATAGCAAATGGCAATGGGAATAGCAATGTTATGAGTTTGCCAATAACTATTATTGGAGTTCCAACGGCTTCCTTTACTTATACCCCATCTATTGATTCCGTTAATACTCCTATTCAGTTTACAAATACGTCGTTAAATTCCAATTCATTTTTATGGGATTTTGGTGATGGTAATACATCAACACAAACGAATCCAACTCATGCCTATACATCTACGGGTACATACCAAGTTGTGTTAACTAGTAGTAATAATACGTGCCCTAATGATAGTGTAATAGAGAATATTACGGTGTTAAATAATGGGCTTAGTTCTATCGATGAAAACGAATTATTTTCTACATTAAAAATATTTCCAAATCCTGTAACTGATGTCATACAGTTGAGTTTTAGTTTAACTAAATTAAATTCTATTAAAGTATATCTGCTTAATATGAATGGGCAGAAAATAAATACTTTATTTTCTGAAACAAATATGGCAAAAGGAGAACAGCAAATTTCAATACCAATTGATAAATCAATATCTAGTGGTATTTATTTTATCCAAGTTGAGACTGAAAACAAATCAATAGTAAAAAGAATACTAGTAAAATAATATTAGGTCAGCAAGTGGTTTAGCTTGAGCTATTTAAACATAACAATTTACAGATAGTAAATAAAATCATAATAAAAATAAATAAAATGAAACAAAAGAATTCAAAATTAGTAATTGCATTAGGTGTCGTTTCTGTTCTTACCTTATCTTTTTCGTTCAAACCATCTGAAGATATTGAGATTAGTAATATCTCTGATTTAGGAAAAGGTGGAGGATGTCCCATTACTTTAAAAGGTAGATATTCAGGTGGTATTGATGCTTATACCGGTTCAGCACCTGATGGTGCAAGTTATACCTGTTTAAATTGTCACGGAGGGGGTTCTGTAACACCAACGGTTAATATGACTGTATCGCCGGCATTTACAAATAATACATATGTGCCTGGACAAACATATCAAATTACCTATAACGTTTCTGGATATAATTATTTTGGCTTTGATTTTGAAATTAATGATGGAAACTCAACTAATTCAACTACTGCTGGAACA
>JALWSJ010000005.1 GCA_026993705.1 Flavobacteriales bacterium | reverse complement strand
TTGCAATAACCAAACTAAAAGCAACAGCAGTTGGCATTAGATACCTATCCAAAAACATTGGAACATAGTATGAAATACCGAACATAAAAAAGAAAATACAGAAAAACCAAAACAATATAAATACAGTATTTTTATTTATAACCTCTCTCTTATTTCTTATTTTACTCAACATAATTTTGATAAAAAATATAAGAAGAACCGTAATAACTACAACAGCAACAACAGGTGCATTTGAAAACTGCCGTATCATATTATATAATCCTTCTATTCCGTTGGGTGCTTTTACCCAAGTTCCAGTTGAAGATGATGCAATAAACCTATTATAAACGACAATAATATTGGGTAAATAAAAGATTCCGATAATCAATACTACTCCCGTTAATTGTTTCCAGTACTTCCGCACCAAAGATTTATTAAAAACAAAATACAAAAACTGGATAACCAGAATGAAAAAACCAAAATAATGAGCATAAATTATGAGTACATCTACAATAACAAGTATTATGACATTACTAATAATTACTTTTCGTTTTATGCTTTCATTATACTGATAACAATAATCAATAATCCCCATGAAATAGTACATCGAAGTTACGGAAAGAAAACCCAGTAGCGAATACACTCTTGCCTCATGAGCAAAAAGTATATGATAATTAGAGAAAATGAAAATAAGGCTAGCGTATATGGCTATCCGATTGTTTAGGTAATTTCTACCTAATTTATAAATATAAAAGACGGTTAAACAACTAAATATTAAAGAAGGAAAACGAACAGAAAACTCTGAAATGCCAAATAACTTTATCCAAAAAGACAAAATGATTTCGTATAGAGGTGGATTATTTCCATTTGAAAGTAAGCTGATAATAGAATCAACATCCATTTGAGCATGATAAACACTAAAGGGTTCGTCTCCTCCTAATGAATTACTAGAAAGAAAAGCCCCCTTTACCAATAAGTTCATAAGAATCAATATTGTTATGAATATCATTTGTTGATTTCTCTTAATCAGAATCATTTTATCACAAGTTATTTGTACCGTATTTTATGAGTTGAGTTCATTAACCTTAAATCCGCAAGTGAAGTTCTATTATAAAGCCAAACTACGTATCATTATTGGCAATGCTCGTTTTTCGATACTCACCGTAGCTATGGCTACGTTTGCGTGTCTCAAAACTGTGCTAGACCAATACTAATGCGTATTTTGACTTTTCATAACGAAATCATTTGCGGATTTAAGGATTAACAGAAAATTTATTCACTTTCTCTCCGCTTATTACTCCATCCGCGTTAGGGATCGTTTCCCTAACACGAGCATAATGAATACCATAAAGTGTTTTTATTTCCTTTATACTTCTTCAAAATTCTTTTCCATAGCTGGGGCTATGCAAAAGAATTTTTCATCGTCTAAAGAAACTAAAACTCACTTTCTTAGTACTCATTCCGCTCGCGTTAGGGATAGGAACGGCATCCTTTTGGTTTGTTTGCTTTATGCAAACCAAAAGATATAGTGGATAGCCCGACCCTCAAAGCAAAAAAGAGCGTTCCCTGCAAGGGTATGCTCTTTTTTGTTTTGAGGGGAACGTCCTAATCTTAATTTAAGGTAAAACGTATTCCCTTTCTTAAAACATCGTATTTGGGACCGTTTGGCGTAGCGTTAAATTTGAATTTCTTGGCTTGCTCTTCGGCACTTTTTATCAATCGGATATTACTTGTAGTGGTGAGTGAATGATTCGGTAGGGCTACTGCTTTGATAACTCTTCCTTCTCTGTTTATGGTAATTTCTACCATTACTGTTCCCGTTTCTTGGGTTGGATTCTTTAAATCGGGCTCGTAGGTGATGATTCGACCTTTACCATCTCCTATTCCGTTTCCTGAACCAGTTTTAGGTCCATTACCTCCGCCTATTCCACCGCCTGAGCCTCCGTCTCCAGAACCGCTATCATCATCTCCATTTCCTTTGCCAAAAACGCCTCCTAATCCACCATATTTTGGTTTCTTCTTTTCCTCTTTTTCTTCCGCATTGCTATTGTCTTTATGTGTACTAGCTGGTTTTGAAGAACTTTCAACTGGCGAGTCCTCTTTTTGTGTTACCACTTCCTCACTAGTGTTTGAGCTTTGTACTTCTTCTACAACTTCTTCGGATGGTTCTTCTTGCTTTTCCTCTGCTTTTGCTCCCCCTTTAGATCCGCCACCTCCACTATAATCCATAACCATCAATACTTTTTCTTCGGGAAAAGGAGGGTCGGGAAGTGGTGCCATTGCAACAATAATCAACAAGATAAGAATGATAACATGAAACAGTACTGTTCCAATTATCCCCGCTCTTTTATCTTCTTTTTTTATTGCTTGCATAGGTTTGACTAAATTGTTTGGTATGACCTAATACGTTTTGTACCGAAAAAGGTTCAATTTAATTGCTTTTCGTTTTTATGACTATCTTCAACCCGTTTCGTTTTGCAATATCGATTACTTTAACAGAGTGTTCCCAATCGGATGCTTTATCTCCTAACAACTCTATGGTGCTGTCGTTTTTTAATTGCGACATAATTACCTCCTCTAATTTTTCGGGTGCTACGGGTGTTTTGCTTTTTGCACCTACAAAGTATTCATTGATGTTGGATACATAGACTTTGATATTGGATTTTTCTTTTGTTGTTGCATTTTTACTTGTAGGCAAATCGACATTATGTCCGGCACTTACCATAGTGGAAAGTACAACAAAAAAGATAAGTAACAGAAAGACCAAATCGGTCATAGAAGACATACCACCTTCTATCTTTATTTTATTTGTGGAACGTAAATTCATAGAGCAAAATCAATTAAAAGATAAACTTAATTAGTTACTTGGAGCATCAAGTATTTCCATGAACTCCATAGAACTTCCTTCCATTCGTTGGATTACTTTCTCTACCTTACTAATCAAATAGTTGTAAGCAACATAAGCAATAATTCCAACAACTAAACCGCCAACAGTTGTCACCATGGCTTCGTTAATCCCTCCTGAAAGACTTTGAATTTCTACTCCTTCGGTTCTCATTTTACCAAAAGTATCCATCATTCCCAATACCGTTCCCAAAAATCCAATCATCGGGGCAACGCCTGCAATGGTTGCCAGTATTGACAAACGTGCTTCTAACCGGTAAATTTCCATTTTAGCTACGTTTTCAATAGCGGCATGTATATCTTTTAATGATTTTCTTCCAATATTAGCTATTCCTTTTTCTACCATTCTGGCTACGGGATTATCGGTTGATGCACATAATTGTTTGGCTGCATCTAACTTACCTTCATTTACGTACTCTTTAATTTTATGCATAAAGTCACGCTCCTCGTTTAACGCTCGTTTTATGGTTAGAAAACGTTCGATAAAAATATAAACCGCTAATATAGAACAGATAGCTAAAGGTCCCATTATATACCAACTGTCTATAATTACATCCATTATCGTTTGCTGTTCAATAGCTTCTGCACCTACACCAACACCTACGTTATTTACTGCTTCTGCACCTTCTTCAACCGTTAGTTGAATGGTATTCATTAATGTATTTAAATTCATAATTTAATTTATAATAATTGTTAAGATATGTAAAAAACAAAAGCTCCTGCCAAATACCCTGCAACGGCCAACAAACTTATTTTTTTCATATACCACCCAAAAGGTATCTTTTCTAATCCCATTACGGCTACTCCTGCCGCACTACCGATAATTAAAGAACTACCACCTGTGCCGGCACAGTACGCTAAAAACTTCCAAAAAGTTCCGCTCATAGCAAAAACTCCCTCAGGCTCTATTGCATACATTCCTTGTGCTGCTGCTACCAGAGGAACGTTATCCACTATGGCAGATAAGAAACCAATGGCAATATTGATTGCATAGATATTACCACCAAAAGATACGTCTAACATATGAGCCATTTTAGCTAAATGACCTACTTCTTGTAGGGCTGCTACCGCTAACAAAATTCCTAAGAAAAATAGTACGCTCGCCGTATCTATTTTTTGAAGTATTCTTAATGGAGAGAACTCTCTTTTTTCCTCTGCCGGTCGTTTTTTGTGCACCAATTCGGTAATTGCCCAAATGACACCTAAACTCAACATCATTCCCATAAATGGAGGTAAATGTGTTATGGTCTTGAATACAGGAACAAAGACTAAGCCCAACAAACCGATAACAAAGAAAAATGTTTTCTCGCCATTAGTCAATACTGCAGAAGGATGATTTCCTGTCGAAGAAGTATCCACAACCGGACGTTCGATTTTACCCTTAAAGAAAAAGGTTGCGAAAAGCAATGGAACAACAACTGTTAATAATGCAGGTATAAAGATAGACTCTATAATATCTAAGGTGTCCGGTAATTGCTTCCCTATCCAAAGCATAGTAGTGGTAACATCCCCAATCGGCGACCATGCTCCTCCTGCGTTAGCAGCTATGATGACAAACCCCGCAAAATACCATCTTGTTTTCTGGTCAGAGATAAGCTTTCGTAGTACGGATATCATAACGATAGAGGTGGTTAAGTTATCTAGTGCTGCCGAAAAGAAAAAAGTGATAAACGTAACAATCCAAAGAAGTTTTGCTGTATTGGTTGTTGTTATCTTATTAGTAATAACAGAAAAACCATCATGAGCATCGACCAATTCTACGATAGTCATTGCTCCCAATAGGAAGAATAGAATACCTGCAATATCATAAAGATGATGTGATAATCCGTGTTCGATATAATGTCTTACATATTCGTGTGTTTCTGATGCTTCGATAGATGTGTCGTCATGTTCTAATTGTTTTTTAAACAACTGTTCTTCAAAAAAATGAACGACATTTTTCGTTTGTGGTTCTATATTTTCTTGATGATGAGCTTCTTCTACAATTTCTGTAATAGGCTTATGTTCGTCAATTTGTAGGAACTGTGCAGGGTTAAGGGCATAGATTGTCCAACAGAGCATTCCTATCAACAGTGCAGATGATGCTTTATCGATATGTATTGAGTGTTCCAGAGCTATTCCTATATATCCTAGAACAAAAATGATTACTATAAAAATTTCCATTACTTACTTTTTTCTTTTTTGCTTTTAATTATATAATGAGTTAAACAAGTTCTTTCAAAGCTATTTCAAAGGCTGTTTTGGCAATCTTTGTTTTAGCACTGTTAACTTTATGCGCTTTTTGTAAAGCTTCTCTTATTGTTGATGACGTGTCATCAAAGATTCCTTGGTCGGTGATTTTTTTTAAATCGTTTGCCATTAGATAAGCAAAAACTCTTGCCATACCACAGTTTGAAATAAAATCAGGGATAACGCTAACATGATTATCTGCATGGTCAGCTATTTCTCCAAAGAAAATTTCTGGGTCGGCAAATGGAACGTTAGCTCCGGCGGCAATAACTTCCACTCCGGATTTAATCATTCTATCTACTTGATCTTTGGTAACCAATCTGGATGCGGCACAGGGTAAAAATATCTCTGCTTCTACGTCCCAAATCTTTTCATTCACTTCTGAAAAAGGAAGCATATTCTCGGCGTTGAGTTTATTTCCTTTCTTGTTTAGAAATAAATCTCTTACCTCATCAAAAGAAAATCCTTCTTCGTTGATTAATCCTCCTGCTATATCAATTATTCCGACTATTTTAGCTCCTTGTTGGGCTAAATAATAAGCAGCGGCAGAACCTACGTTCCCCCAACCTTGAACGACTACTTTTTTTCCTTTGAGTTCTCCGCCGTAAATATCATAATAATGCTTGACCGATTCAGCTACACCAAATCCTGTTATCATATCGGCTACAACATATTTATTTTCTATTTTAGGACTGTATTTTTCGTCTTCTATAACTTTGATTACTCCCTGACGAAGCTGTCCTATACGATTAATTTTTTGTGCTTCTCTTGGTTGAAAGTGTCCATTGAAAACACCTTCTTGCGGATGCCAAACACCACAGTCTTCTGTAATCGGAATCACTTCGTGAATTTCATCTACGTTCAAATCGCCACCTGTTCCATAATAGAATTTCAATAACGGAGTTACGGCTTTATACCATCTTCTCAAAACCCCTTCTTTACGCGGGTCATTGGGATCGAAATTGATTCCTGATTTTGCTCCTCCGATGGCTGGACCTGAAACGGTAAATTTAACTTCCATTGTCTTTGCTAAAGACTCTACTTCTCTTTTGTCCAAACCTACACGCATTCTCGTTCCTCCGCCGGCCGCTCCTCCTCTTAATGAGTTAATCACGACCCAACCTATTGCTTCGGTTTCGGGGTCTTTCCATTCAAAAACAATTTCTGGTTGTTTGTTTTCAAATTTTTCTAATAATTCCTTCATCTTAATTCCTGTTTTTACCTTGTTGAAGTTTTTTCTATGGGACGTAGCCTAAATACGGACAAAAGTAATAAAATATATTACACCATATATTCAAGTTGTTTAAAGTTTGAATATTTAATGCGAAATTGTTTTACATAGTCGGCTATGCAAAGATTTTTTTCATCGTCTAAAGAAACTAAAACTCATTTTCTTATTGCTTATTATACACACGCTAGGGATCATTAAGCGACTGTGAAAAACAGTTGAGTTTTTTGAGCTAACGTAAAAATTTAGGCAAATTCATAATTCATTGATTTTCAATGTTGTATTTTACGTTAGTTGGAATCCCTAACACGAACAAAATAGACGGTATAAAGCGTTTTTTGACTCCTTATTCTTAGTAGAAGTTAATTACAGCTTGTTTATAAGTTAAAAATTAGTTCTTTTCATTTCACTCGTCGTTATTTTTGCGAACCATAGCTTGAGCTATGCTTCTTAAAAATGCCTAGATTGAAAAGAAAATAATCTAAATTCACTTTTATACACAAACTGTAAATAACCTCTTCATAAAAATTTTCCATAGCTAGTGCTATGCAAAATTTTTATTCATCGTCTAAGAAACCAAAAATTCACTTTCTATCCGCTAATTTTACTCGCGTTAGGGATAGAAGCGGCATCCTTTTGCCCTCCCTCCTTTTGGAGGGCAAAAGATATAGCGGATAGCCCGACCTCTTTTTGGCTAAACAACGTTTAGCGACAGCGATATGTTGTTTGGTCAAAAAGAGGGAACGCCCTACTCTATATACTTCAAATATTGCTTTATTTCTTGGGCTATTTTTGATTCGGGATATTGTTGTATCAACTCCTTATAGACAACTATGGCTTCTTTTTTTTGTTTCAATTTATCTTCCAACACCTTTCCTTTGTTATAGTAGTACAATGGTGCTTGTTCTGAATGAGGATATTCATGTATCAACTGATTGAGGGTTTGTATTGTCAACTTATTTTGGTTGAGTCCGTCACTTGTTTTTGCAATATAAACAAGTACCTGTTCCCTATGCTTGCTATTGGGATATTTCGTAAGAAATAGCTTTGATTTTTCTTGTAATAATAGTGCATTTTCAGTGTTTAAGCTTAAATCTTCATGCACTAAATTTTGCTCTAATTTTGCTAGGGCGGATAGAGCTTGTTCTTCGGTTTGCACCCTTTTTTCGTGAATACTACAACTTTGTATGCCTAAGGTTAGGAACAAAAAAAACAGCATACCTGAAAACTTTATGGGTATGCTTTTTTTTATTCTTGAATTAAACATTCAAATTATTTTACTCTTGATTATGTTCTTGCAGAAATTTTATCTTTTCTTCCTTCGTCATATCTATCAAACCGTTACGAAGGTAAGACTTCATACTTTTAGATAATGGATTTCTAGGGTATCTTTTTATCAACTCTTTATACGCCACTTTAGCTGCGTCTTTTTTGTTTATTTTTTCTTCTAAAATCTTTCCTTTGTTGTACATATAAACAGGCGTACGATTAGACTCCGGTATATCGTTTATCAATTGATGATAAATGACAACCGCTTCTTCATAATCTCCTATGTTTTCTGCTCCTTTAGCTGCAAAATCCAAAGCTTTTTCTAAATGTTCGCTATTCGGATAATGCTTTGCAAATTCCATTGAACTTTTATATAACTGACGAGCTACGTTTTGGTCAATTGTTAAATCATTTTTGATTAAGCGTTCGTCTAACTTTAATAAATCTTCATAATCTGTACGTTCTTGTTCGGGGCTGGTTTCTACAACTTTTAACTCTTCCACCACCTCTTTTTTGGAAGAGTAATGCCCTTCTTCATTCTTCTCCGACCCACCGCAACTTACAGCCAACACACTAAAAAACAATATAATATACGTTATTTTCATAATCACTTTTTATTTTTTTACTCTTCACTTTGCTACCTATAATAGCACCAACGCTCTAAAGATAGAAAAAAATATTATTTAGGCAAAAATTTCATTCGATAATTTACCGATACTTTTCCTTTGGTAATATCATTTAATTTCCTCTTCAACAATCTTTTTTTAAGAGGTGAAAGATAATCGGTAAATAAAACCCCTTCTATATGGTCGTATTCGTGTTGAATGATACGAGCCGCAATCCCCGTATAGGTTTCTTCTTTAAATTCCCAATTTTCGTCAAAGTAAGATATTTTTACAACACTTTTACGCGTAACTTTTTCTCTGATTCCCGGAATACTTAAACACCCTTCAGAAAATGCCCATTCTTTGCCCGATTCTTCCTCTATAATAGGATTGATAAACACCTTCTTAAAATCTTTTAGAATTTCAAAATTCTTTGCTTCAATTTCATTTTCTGGCTCTTCCTCTCCAAAAGGAGAAGCATCGACAATAAAAAGACGCTTAGCCTGACCTATTTGAGGTGCTGCCAAACCTACTCCTGAGGCGTTATACATTGTATCGTGCATATCGGCTATCAACTTCGAAAGGTCTTCTCCTTCTTCAAATTCTTCACATTCCCTTCTTAAAACGGGACTTCCGTATGCTATTACTGGTAAAATCATTCTTGTACTTTTTTGTGCTGTCCCATTATCAATCAACAATGGAAAAATTTCGTGCAAAAATCATATTTTTAATTCAATTTTCCTACTATTTTTCGCAAAAACATTGTACCACCTTAAATCCGAAAGTGGTTTCGTTATGAAAAGTCAAAATACGCATTAGTATTGGTCTAGCACAGTTTTGAGACACGCAAGCGTAGCATTAGCTACGGTGAGTATCGAAAAACGAGCATTGCCAATAATGATGCGGAGTTTGGCTTTGGAATAGAATTTCACTTGCGGATTTAAGGTGTTAATTCATCTATTCATTACCTTTGCAAGTATATGTCGAAATCAAGAGTAAAAAAACAAAAGAAAAGAGGGGCTAAAAAAGTAAGTGCAGTTACGAATAAACAAGTTCGCAAGTCAAACCTCACCCCCAAAGACCTCGTGCGTAAAGCCAGTAAAGAACCCAATGATATTTACATTGCTCAACGCTCTTTTGATGATTTACCTTTAGACAGTCGTCTTAAAGAAAATATAAAACGAAAAGGGTATGTTTTCCCCACCGAAATTCAAGATAAAACTTTTGAATTTATTCTCGAAAAAAGAGACGTCTTAGGCATCGCTCAAACGGGAACAGGAAAGACGGGTGCTTTTTTAATTCCCCTGATTCAACGTAACTTAAAACTTAAGCGAAATCCATTTGTTTTGGTGGTTGTGCCTACGCGTGAATTGGCACTACAAATTGAAAAAGAATTTAAGAGCATCTCAAAAAACCTAAAGCAATTTTCGCATACTTTTATCGGAGGAACCAACATCAATAAAGATGTACAAGCCTTGAGAAGACCCGCTCATTTTATTTTCGGAACACCTAGACGTTTGCT
>JALWSJ010000004.1 GCA_026993705.1 Flavobacteriales bacterium | reverse complement strand
TTTCAGCATCACGTGCGAATTGATTGTACAACTTGTCGTCAAAATCAAACTAACAAAAAAATAAACGATTACTTTTCTCATAAAACTATTTTAATCACTAATTTGGGCGTTCCCATTACGGCATAAAAAAGCAATTTCGTTGTACTACATTGCTTTTTAACGCCGTAATGATCGGGCTTTCACTACTCACTCTTTTTCTCTCGAACAGCGAGAGAGAAAAAGGAGTTCAAACACGCCGTTCTATCCCTAACGCAGTCGAGATAAATATAAAGAACTTATTTCTTTAAACAATTAACTAAACAAATTCATATACAATATACTTATACCATTTAAACATTAAAATGGTATTAAACACGCAAAAACTTCTTAACGAAACACCTTTTAAACAGACAAATGTACTATTTTTATCCATTATTTAAACACTCAAAAAACATTAATACATTCATACTTAACAAAATCATAACAAAAAAATCCCGAAGCAGAAAAATTTACCACGGGATTACCTTTAAAATTTAAACACTAAATCTACTTACTTTGCAGGCAATACTTTAGAAGCCACCTCTCCAAACCCTATGCGTACACCATTTTTCTCTGCATATCCACGCATAATTACCGTATCGTTATCTAGAATGAACTTACGCTCTGTTCCGTCTTTCATTTTTACAGATTTTGTTCCTTTCCAAGATATTTCCAACATAGAACCATACTCATGTTCTTCAGGTCCCGATATGGTTCCGGAAGCCATCATATCCCCACAATTGATATTACAACCATTCACCGTATGGTGAGCCAATTGCTGATTCATATTCCAGTACATATATTGGTAGTTACTATTGGAAACAACCGTTTCTTCCGTTCCTTCCGGCTGAATAGCGACCTCTAAATTAATCTGAATATGTTTATCTCCTTCGTACTCTAAATAAGGTAATACTTTCGGTTCTTGAACCGGTCCCGGAACTCTAAAAGGCTCTAAAGCGTCTAATGTTACAATCCACGGACTCATAGATGACGCAAAGTTTTTACCGAGAAAAGGTCCAAGTGGAACATATTCCCATCCTTGAATATCTCTGGCACTCCAATCGTTAAACAAACACATTCCAAAAATATAATCGTCTGCTTCTTCTGTCGTTATACTGTTCCCCAAAGGCTTTCCTTGAAAGGTTACAAACGCCATTTCCAATTCAAAATCTAATAAATTAGTCGGTCCAAAAACTGGTGGTTGCTCAGGATTAGGTCTTTTTTGTCCTTTCGGTCTATATATCGGCTCTCCCGATATTATAATCGATGAAGAACGACCATGATAACCTACAGGTATGTGTTTCCAATTTGGTAATAAAGCATTATTAGGGTCACGGAATAAACATCCCACATTATAAGCGTGTTGCTCACTGGAATAAAAATCTGTATAATCTCCGATATACAAAGGAAGATGCATTTTAGCATCATCTTGTCGCACTAAAACTTGCTTAACTTCTTCTTTATTTTTTTGTAGTTCTTCATTCTCTACGGATAACAATTCAGAAATTCTATCTCTTAATTTTCGCATCGACAACTTTCCTTTCAACATCATCGGATTGAGAACTGCTGCATCGAAATCAGCTAACTCAAAAGGTGTATCTTCAAGATAACCTAATTCAAATAAATTTTTCAAATCGAGTATATACTCTCCAATTGCAACACCTACTCTAGGTGTATCTCCTTCAACAGAAAAAACACCAAAAGGTAAATTTTGCATTGGAAAATCACTACCCTCTGCGACTTCTACCCACGATTTTAATTCAGGGTTATTTGCTTTTATATTCATTTCTTAATTATTATTTAAACTCTATGTTATTATTCCCAAGTAAACAAAGGACGGTTACTCATCAATGCTTTAACTTCTTCTTTTATCTCTGCCAATTTAACATCATCAGTATGATTTTCTATTACTTTATCCAATAATTCAACAATAGTAACCATATCATTTTCTTTCATTCCCCTACTTGTAACAGCAGGCGTACCCAAACGAATCCCCGATGTAACAAATGGTGATTGGGTATCGAAAGGAACCATGTTTTTATTGACTGTTATATGTGCTTTTACCAAAGCATTTTCAGCTTCTTTGCCTGTTATGTTTTTTGAACGTAAATCAATTAACATCGAGTGATTATCCGTTCCGCCCGATACAACTCCGTATCCTCTTTTCACCAATTCATCTGCCATAACTTTGGCATTGGCTATGACTTGTTTTCCGTAAGCCTTAAATTCAGGCGTTAATGCTTCTCCAAAAGCAACTGCTTTTGCTGCTATAACATGTTCCAAAGGACCTCCTTGTATTCCGGGAAAAACTGCCGAATCCAATAAAGAAGATAATTTCCTTACCTTCCCTTTCTGTGTTTTTATTCCCCATGGGTTCTCCATGTCCTTCCCTATCATAATCACGCCTCCTCTCGGACCTCTTAGAGTTTTGTGTGTTGTTGTTGTAACCACGTGACAGTATGGAAGTGGATTATTTAACAAACCGGTAGCTATCAAGCCTGCCGGATGAGAAATGTCAGCAAATAAAACTGCACCAACTTTGTCAGCAATTTCTCTAAGTCTTTTATAATCCCAATCTCGTGAATACGCAGATGCACCGCAAATAATCATTTTGGGTTGTTCTGCTACTGCTTTTTCTTCTACTTTATCGTAATCGATAACCCCTGTTTCTTTCTCTACACCATAGAACACGGGCGAATACAATTTACCGGAAAAATTAACGGGGGAGCCATGTGTTAAATGACCTCCGTGCGATAAATCAAAACCTAATACCTTATCTCCCGGTTTTAGGCAAGCTAAATAAACCGCTGCATTAGCCTGAGAACCACTATGAGGTTGAACATTTACCCACTCTGCACCAAACAATTCTTTTAATCTATCTATAGCTATTTGTTCGATTTTATCTACAACTTCACAACCTCCGTAATACCTTTTGTTAGGCAATCCTTCTGCGTACTTGTTCGTTAAGATAGAACCGGCGGCTTCCATCACCTCATGACTAACATAATTTTCCGATGCTATCAACTCGATACCTTCGGTCTGTCTGACTCTTTCTTCTTCGATTAAATCAAAAATCTCTTTGTCTTTTTTCATTTGTTTTTATTGTTTTAGGAAGTTGCAGTAAAAAATTCAACTTCTTTGTGTGTAGTACTTCTCAACAAAAATAATTAAATTGCGAGTATCAAAGCTTTTTATACAAGAAAAAATAGTTGTTAATTTCTCAATCCTTCATCATTCTTTACTATGAAACTTCATTTTATCTATCTCATGAGTTCTCTTTGTCTATTATTCCTTCATTGTAAGCCGGGCAATACTTCCAACAATATAATTATACAAACCTCCACCATCATAGATTCAAGCATTACTTATCTTCCAACAGTACAACTGGATACTTTTCATTACAAACTACACTGGATAGATTCGTTTTCCATTGAAAACACTTTAATAAATAGAGTCGCTTTAAACAAAGGATTTGAGAGAATTCCTATGCCTCTCAATTCATTTGGACACTGGATAAGAAGATTACCACTTAAAACAGGACATCCAAAAGTACACCTATTCAACGGCGATGAAAAAATAAATCAAGACATCCACGCTTTTGTCTTTGACTTGGATGTAGGTGAAAAAGATTTGCAACAGTGTGCTGATGCTACGATGAGGATTAGAGGAGAATATCTATACCATATGGGTAAATATGACTCTATAAAATTTAATTACACCAATGGTATTTCTGTTCCTTTTTCCAAATGGAAAGACGGCTACATGTCCATTCCTAAAGGAAAGAAAATATCATGGGTAAAAAACAGTAAATGCAATTCTTCGTACGAGAGTTTTAAAAATTATATGGTACAAGTTTTTAATTATGCAGGTACATATTCATTAAGTAAAGAACTAACCGCTATTCCATTCAACGAAATGCAAATCGGGGACATTCTAATTCAAGGTGGATTTCCTGGACATACTGTTATGGTTGTTGATATGGCTTATAACCCAACTACTGGTAAGAAACAATATTTACTGGCTCAAAGCTATATGCCCGCTCAAGATTTTCATATTCTGAAAAATTTAGAAAGCGACGCTTCCCCTTGGTATGATTTAGAGTATTTAGCTTCCAATTATCTAATTATATCTACGCCCGAATGGTCTTTTACTACCGATGATTTGAAAAGATGGAATTGATACCATTTAAACATTGAAATGGTATGAACAATTTATTCACAAAAAAAGCACACTTGTAAACAAGCATGCTTTTCTCATCAAATTAAATTATTTTTAAATCCAAAAGTGATCTAAGGATTACGATTAATTCGGATCTGAAAAATCCGGATTATTGACAAAATCCTCATCGTTAAGTGTCATCAGGAAGGCTTTTAGGTCTAAGCGTTCTTGCGGGTCAAGTTGTGCTCCTCCTACACCAACATTTTTCATTAACGGATCGATGGTTGGTGAATACTGCAATCCTACACTATAAAAGTTTATAACATCATCGATGGTTGCAAATCTTCCGTCGTGCATATAAGGTGCAGTGTAAGAAAGATTCCTTAACGAAGGGGTTTTAAATTTACCATCGTCATTTGGATCTCCGGTAATTGCTCCCAGCCCCTTATCTGTAATAACAGCATCTAAACCATTGTTTCGGAACTTATTATCTGTCCAAAGTGGATTTGTCGGGCTTCCGTGACAATGGAAACAATCTCCGCCTGCTTCGTCCATAAACACGTTAAAACCGCTCAATTCTTGAGGTGTTAAGGATACTTCTCCTCTAAGGTACTTATCAAATTTTGAATTTCCAGAAATGAGTGTTCGCTCAAACTGTGCAATGGCTTTAGCTACTAAAACGGAATCTATTGTTTCTGTACCAAAGACTTTTTTAAAGAGTCTTGGATACTCGCTGTGTGCTTGTAATTCTGAAACTGCATTCACCCACGTTTCGTGCATTTCAACCGGATTAACGACAGGACCGAAAGCTTGGTCTTCTATGCTATTGGCTCTTCCGTCCCAAAAGAACAAATGATCGTTATTCCATGCGGCATTGAAGATGGGCATTGCACTTCGTCCTCCTAGTTGTCCGTCAATCCCCATACTAAATCTTCCTGTATCAGCAAAGGCATTGGCTTGACGATGACATCCTGCACAACTCATTGAGTTATCTCCGGATAGTATTTTTTCATAGAATAACTTTCGACCTAGCTCAACTCCTTCTTTTGTCATCGGGTTGTCTTCAGGAATGAGAGGGGGCAATAGATATTTACTGAAAGTATAGGGTACTTTTAGGGAATATGCCGTAGGATTGAGCACTTCATATTCGCAAGAACCGTCATCTCGTACAGCTCTAGAATCATAATTCAAAGCTGTTGAATCGGTACATCCTTCTTTTTTTCTACAGCTTGTGTTTAACAATGTAAAAGCTACTAAAAGGATTATCTGTATTTTGGTTGTTACTTTCATTGGTTTGATGTATTTTCTTTTAAAAATTGACTTTTGTACGAAATGAAATTAAGCTCATCTAACGGTTTTATTTTCCTTATCCTTCTTCAAAAAATATTTCCATAGCGAGTGTTATGCAAAGATTTTTTTTATCGTCTAAAGAAACTAAAACTCATTTTCTTAGCACTCATTTTACACACGTTAGGGACTATTAAGCGACTGTGTAAAAAACAGTTGAGTTTTGTTGCTAACGTAAAAAAATAACAATTTTATAACCATTTGATATTCAGTGCGATATTTTTACGTTAGTTGGAATCCCTAACACAAGTATAATGAGCACTATAAAGTGCTTTTAATTCCTTTATATTTCTTCAAAAATTATTTCCATAGCTCGTCTATGCAAAGAATTTTTTCATCATCTAAAGAAACTAAAACTCACTTTCTATGCACTCATTCCACTTGCGTTAGGGATAGAACGGCGTGTTTGAACTCCTTTTGGTTTGTTGCATATATGCAAACCAAAAGAGTGAGGAGTGATAGCCCGACCCCGATTTACGAAAGAAACGTTTCGCGGTAGCGATATGTTTCTTTTGTAAATCGGGGGAACGCCCTAATCTTTGTTATTGTGTGATTGAACCAAAAGAGAATACTGTTCTTCCGTTTTGATTCATCATTATTTGTGCTTGATAATTTGGCATTAGCATAGAGTGCAAGGTGTCTAAATCCCATTGATTTGGATTTTTAAACCATTCTGCCATATCCATATTTATCGTTACGGATGCATCTCCCGACAATGTAAAGGCATTGTTTAATTTCACGTGGAAATTGTTGTTTTCTATTGCTCCACTTGTTGGGTTTTTGGCTCTACCGTTGTGATATTGGAATGACAAGGTATCGTTATTAGCGTCTATGAATCGTCCTTCAAACTGCATATAATGGTAACCTCCGCCAATCATTGCCGGCCAACTCCAATTTGAAGCATTTAAATCGGCATACGCTCCAGTTGTATTTTTATCGTCGTCAAATCCCCACGCAAAGCCTACGCCTGTATAATCTCCTGCCGGAAAATGTACATTTTGATTTTCATAGGCAAAACTGTTTGGATTGGTGAAATCTACTAAGTTATAACCGTCAACTACAACGCTATCTCCGTCTGCCTTGTACAGCACAAAATCAGATACCAAATATTTTATTTTTGTGATACTATGATTTGTACCGAAATCGTTGGTGTATTTTATGTCATTAAAATCTGATGGCATTACTGAAGCTCCGTCATATTTATGAGCCATTTTGAACATAACATGATATCCATTATGTCCATCTCCCGTTGAAGTAGTATAATCGCATGAACCATCATCTTTTTTTGCATTGGCATCATAATTTGTCGCTTTTGAATCTGTACAACCTTTCTTTTTACATGAGGTTGTTCCCAGTGCTAAGGTTAATCCTAAAATTCCTGCTACTATTATTTTTGTATTTTTCATTTTTTTGTGTTTTTTAGTTTTTTAAAAATTATAAATTATTCCTACCGTAGATCGGTAAAGTGTAAATAATTGTTTATCTCCTTGTAATTGGTTTTCTATTACTTTTTGGTATTGTGCTGTTACTACAAAGTTACCTTTATATACTTTAAGACCTAAATTCCCGAAAAAGGTTGCTCCGCCTGAATCATTTAGTAACCCTCCGTTTTGAAAATCTTTGTTAAACTTCTCTATGTAAGTACCTGCAAACGGCATAAATACTAGACCTTTTATTTCTTTCATATAAAAAAGATTAGCATTAAAATTCATGGTTTTACCATAGCGAAAGCCTTCCTTATTTTCTGTACTATACTTTACGTTTAAATTAGTTATCAATCCTACTTTTTTGTAACGTATAGAATACATAGCCATTGCTAAGAAATCCCAACTTCCGCTTCCGGGTTGCAAGTCAACATTGGGTCGCCCGTAAGCATACGTTTTGTTGATACTCCCCAACGGGATTTTCACTCCGGCTCCAACGGTAAAACGTTGAGAGAAATTAGAAACGGAATCTGCACAATGTTTGGTATTATATACTTGATAATTTTGTATAATCATCGGATCTCCGACTCCTCGAACTCGATATTTATCCAGACCATCTATTCGATAAGAATTATCGACTATCGGAATAGACACCATGGTTTTCCATTTGTCTTTGATATAGAATCTTCCGCGAATATCGTAGGTTCTGTAGATTTCATCTACCTTTCGGTTTGCTAATGTATATACCGGGGCTTCTGCTCCTCCATGCTTTAAGACTACTGTACCTAACGGCGTGTAAATACCGTGCATTAATCTTATATGATGATATACCCCAAACGAGTTGCGATAGTCGTTTGGGGATATATTAATAAAGATATTACAATAGTCGCACGCAAACGTAAGGTTTGCACTTAACACAAAGGCTAAGGCTACTAATAATTTATTCATTGTAATAATTTTCTGCTTTAATCATTTGAAGTTTTCCTTATCATTCTATTCTCTAGCGTATTACCTTAAATCCGTACCAACTCCAACAAAACAACAAATAAAGTTGTGCCGGCAATCAGGTAATTCAAAAGAAAATTATATAATTGTTTTGCTATGCTTTCCAAGTTAACACATTTTATAAGCATACCTATTGATTTTTCTTAACAAAAATAGATATGAGCATTAACAAAAGAAAACTTCGTTTATTTGCCTCCTTTGAACAGAGGACACTC
This sequence comes from Flavobacteriales bacterium, assembly GCA_026993705.1. GTDB lineage: Bacteria > Bacteroidota > Bacteroidia > Flavobacteriales_D > Parvicellaceae > S010-51. Next base: position 1,639 of record JALWSJ010000004.1, on the reverse strand, counting down.
TTTCTTCATGCATAGATACAAGATGTATCAGACAAAGAGCACAGCAGGCGGTCTGAATATAGACCTTAAATGAGATTGTGAAATCATACTTCTTTCAGTATGACTTAATATTACTTTTTGAAGTATAGAAATTGAAGGTGTTAGACGAACAATATCTTGAAAGGAAAAAATAAATACAACAGCCAACACGTTACTCTCGGATTGCTTAGTATTGTCGTTGCTTGCCATTTTTAATTCTTTGGATAAATGACAATGTCCTTCACAGTGCAATTCGGGTTTATCTTTGTTTTCGCAATATTGCTCTATATAAGCTTCCCTCTCTAATGAATAATTCAACAGCATAACGGTCTGTATAATTACAGAAAGGAACAAAGAGCTTATAAAAGCTCCAACTATCGCGTATGTGATTGTTCTATTCATTTGTGATTGCAAAGGTAAAGTATAACGAGAGAAATAAAACTGATTATTGTTAGTTTTTTTGATGATTTAAAAAACAGGTTCTTTACTTGAAAGCAACCTTTACAAGTCCGCCTTAACAATATTTGCAATTTTTCTCAATTTTCCCTCTTTTAAATGAGTCGGTCTCATTTTCTATTTTCGTGCAAGCAGATTGAGATATATTTAACTGTTCAGCTATTTAATTTTGACTATAATTGCTATATTTACGTTTTTTTTAAGCAGTAGTATTCATAATTTAATTGTAAAATTGATAATTTATAAAGAAGCAATATTTTTGACATCGTCAAAACAAACTTTTGCTATCACAAAGTAGTTTTGAAAACCATGATTACCTTTTGATGACGGGCGTTTGTGTAAGATTTGGTTATAACAAATTAAGAGCAAAACCCGTGCTTTTAGTTGATAACATAGTGATGAAGAGAAACGCAACAACATTGCCTTAATGAAGGTTATAATAAATCTGATTGCTGACGGATTAAAAACACGCAATTTTGGTAACCGTAATTGCCTACACCTGAATAATTCTATACAACATTATAGGTGTAAAATTAATGATTTGAATAAAGTTATTGGAGGAGAAAACGATACTGACACATGTCAAACTGATTATTCTTCATCAGGGGGAAATCCCGATTGTATTAGTGATGAATATAGAGATGTGATTGTAATATCAGCAGAGTTTGATACTCCAATAATAAAATTTAACCCTCCAGCAACAATATAACAATCAGACAGAGTTTAAATTACACCCCCAGCTAATAAAATTGCAAAAGAATTATGAGTATAAAAAAAAACATAAGCAAACGATAATTGCAATAATATTAGCTTTAATAAACTTTTGGGTTAAAGGTTTTTTCCTTTCAAGTAATTCATTAGCAGGTGATGAACCATTTAGTGTTTATCATGCACAAATGGATATACCTTCTATAATCAGGTTACTTTCAGAAGGAAACACCCCTCCTTTGTATGAAATTTTATTACATTTTTGGATTAACATTTTTGGTATATCTGAATTTTCTGTTCGTTTCCCTTCTTTAATATTTAGCAGTTTAACTGTTTTGTAACTATTCAGCCTGATTAGAATCCAGCATAGCTAGTAAAATAATGTTTTCGAATATTGAAGCAGAATTTTTAATTGAAGTGTCAACAACCGACCTCAATATTGCATAGGCTTTATGTC
>JALWSJ010000003.1 GCA_026993705.1 Flavobacteriales bacterium | reverse complement strand
CACACTTAAGAACGGAGCTTTGCTAACGACAACGAACAATCCTAAAAACAATATTTTTGATCTTAATCTAAAATGGAAAATTGGTACCTATGCCCTACCCCAATCCCAACCTTTGAGTGTTTACTTGAATTATGTAGGAACAGAACAACACCCTTTTGACGAATTTAGAAGAAAGATGCAAGCCTTAAATGTATCCTATTATTTTAGTGTTGATGAACAATATTTCACTCTTTATATTGACGGTGAAGACGAATTGTTGCCACAAACACTAGCACTCATTAACGAATTTTTACTGCAACCAGCTAAGGACGAAACCAAAATAAAAAAATTAGTACAAGAAGCTAAATCCGATTCTAAATTCCAAAAATCTGAACCTGCACGAATTGCTAGAATCGAAAGAGAATACGCACTTTACAAAGATGACAGTAAATACCTAACCAAACTTCCAACCAAAGAAATAAAGAAAATAACCGCAGAACAACACTTCGATTTATTTCACCGTATCATCAATGAAATACCGATACGTATTACTTACGTTGGTAACAACGCAACAGTAAAAGATGAACTCAATAAATATTTTAATACAAAACCAGTATATCAAGGATTAGGCAACGGAAAAGATTACCTAAAAAAAGAACCTAAATACGAGCAAAAAAACACCATTTACTTTATCAACGATAAAAGTGCTACACAAACCAATATTTACTTTGATATAGACCTAAGCAATATACCACAAAAAGAGCATTATAAACTACACGCGTTCAATGAATATTTTGGAGCGGGAATGTCTTCTATCGTATTTCAAGAAATTAGAGAATTTCGTTCACTCGCCTACTCCGCTTGGGGATTTGCACGAATAGGCAAAACACCCGAAGCACACGAAACATTTACGGGTTATATCGGTTGTCAAAACGATAAAACCATTGAAGCACTTACCACCATGCTAAACCTTTTAGACTCGATGCCACAAAAACCAGAACGCATCGATTACGTCAAAAAAGCCATCATGAAAAGTGCCATTACTGCACGACCAGGTTTTAGAAACATCATTGACCAAATAGATACGTGGAAACAACAAGGCTACACACAAGACCCCAACTACATTTTTAGAGAAAAACACCAAAACCTGACCTTCGATGATATCTTAGACTTTTACAACACCTATCTAAAAGGCAAGCCCGTTACCATTTCCATCGTTGGCGACAAAAAACGTCTAGGTTTTAAAGAATTGTCTAAATTTGGAGAAATTAAAGAATTAAAAGTCAAAGATATTTACGTAGATTAATGGAAAAAACACTTGCACAATACGACGAACAATTCAATAAATGCCGTGAACTTTTCAAAAAGAAAACCATCGATTACGGCACAGCGTGGAGAATACTGCGACCTTCATCGCTAACCGACCAAATCTTCATCAAAGCTAACCGCATACGCACCATTCAAGAAAACGGACTAAGCAAGGTGAACGAAGGTATCGAACCCGAATTTATCGGCATCGTTAACTATTGTATCATGGCTCTTATCCAACTCGAAACCACCGAAAAAGAACTCGAACTCGGAGCCGAAAAAGCCATGCAACTTTACGATACTTACGCCCAAAAAGTTCGCGACCTGATGCAAGCCAAAAACCACGATTACGGCGAAGCATGGCGAGATATGCGAATTTCGTCACTTACCGACTTAATATTAATGAAAATACTGAGAACCAAACAAATAGAAAACAACCAAGGCAAAACACTCGTATCCGAAGGCATAGACGCCAACTACTACGACATGATAAATTATGCACTCTTTGCTTTGATATTAATGGACGAAGAAAAAAATAATAATTAGGGCCTTCCCCCAAGCTACAAAACAAACATATCGCTCTCGCGAAACGTTTGTTTTGTAGCTTGGGGTCGGGCTATCCACTATATCTTTTGGGTTGCATATACGCAACACCCCAAAAGGATGCCGTTCCTATCCCTAACGCAAGTGGAATGAGTGCATAGAAAGTGAATTTTAGTTTCTTTAGACGATGAAGAAAATTTTTGCATAGCCGAGCTATGGAAAAATTTTATGAAGAAGGATAAAGAAAATAAAAACACTTTATAGTACTCATTATACTTGCGTTAGGGATTCCAACTAACGTAAAAATAAAAAGCTAATAATCAATTAGTTGCAAATCCTATATCATCTGGGGTTATCCCAAATTTATTGATGTTCTTTTTAAAATTCTTAAGCACTTTTAATTTCCTTTTTTCTTCTAATGAATATTCTTCTGGCGGATTGTACTGCTCTCCTTTTGTTACCATATTCCATATTATCACTGCAAGTTTTCTTGCTGTGTAAGCGTACGGTGAAGTACGTCTTGTAAGATGATTAAAATACACTGACTTTTGTACCTAAACAAAAAAAATAGAAATTTATGTTAGGATTAGGTACAGAACATACATACTGTTACTATTTGTCAT
>JALWSJ010000002.1 GCA_026993705.1 Flavobacteriales bacterium | reverse complement strand
GTACTGATAGCTATCGGTACCTTTACGCTCGCTATTAGCCTGTCAACTTTAAACAAGTTCGATGAATATTTTCTTTACATAGCCGAGCGAGCTATGTAAAGAAAATATGAAGAAATATGAGGATACTAAAAACGTTTTATTGTGCTTAGATTAACTGTGTTAGGGATTCCAACTAACGTAAAAATATAACATTGATAATCAATCGATTATAAAACTGCCAATATTTTTACGTTAGCTCAAAAACTCAACTGTTTTTCACAGTCGCTTAATAATCCTTAACGCGAGTGAAATAGGCGGAGAGAAAGAGGTTTAAGCAAACGTTTTACACCACTTCAATGTCTGAATGGTGTTATTCTCGAAAATAAACTACTCGCTAGATAAGCACCCACAAAAGGAGCGATAACATACACGGTAATAAAACCATAAGATGGTAAATCAAAAGCAACTTTACCCCAACCTTCAAAAGCACTAAATAATCTAGGGCTTAAATCTCTAGCAGGGTTAAAACCAGCTTGGGTATAGGGAGCAATGAAATAGATGGCAAAGCCAACAGCCGCTCCAATTAATAATGGTAAAAATTTTTCGATTTTCTTATCTAAAGAAGTGAGAATAAGAATCATAAGCATGACAAAAAATGTTCCAAAGGCTTCTAATATGAAGGCTACGAATGTAGAAAGACTTTCCAAATTTTTATTAGTCGGATTAGGATAAAACTCACCAAAAATCATAGCTGTTTGTTTAGATGATTCATTACCTCTTATAATTCCGCTAGCTGTTTCAAAAGTTTCTATTTGATGTTCAAAAATCAAATAGATGGAAATAGCGGCAAGCAACGCACCTGTATATTGAGCAAAATTATAAGCTATAAATTGTTTCAAAGATATTTTCTTTTGTAATAGAAAACCAAAAGAAACCGCAGGATTTAGATGAGAGTTAGATATTTTTTTTGATGAATAGATACCTAATGTTACGCCAAGCCACCACAAGACAGCTATTTCATATAACTGTAAATTGCCATATAAAACAGCCCACGCTACTGTCCCTAAACCAACAAATACTAAAACAAACGTTCCAATAATTTCTCCTATAATCTCTTTGTGCATTATCGTTCTAAACTGGTTTAATTATTGACCAAACTCCCCTGACAACTACTTCCTTCACCGGCGGTACAACCGTAACAATGTTGACCAACAACAATTTTTCTGTTTTGCCAGTACTTTTCATTAAAATCTTTAATATACTGAAAAGGAACGTTTGCTTTTAATTCCAACATCTGATTAAAGTCGCAATCGTATATCGAACCGTCCCAACTTACAGAAATCATTTCTTTACACATAACGCCATCAACTGCGTAAGGATTAAAATTAGTGATTAATTTTGCCATGTATTCTTCGTACCGTTCCGAAGCAATTAAAAAATCTAAAAAACGACTGATGGGTAAGTTTGTAATTGTAAATAAATGATTGAATGAAATATCAAATAGTTCTTTCAACTCTCTTTTGTAATCTTTCTCTAAAGCAAATTGATTGCCGGGCAAAGAAATGCCTCCCGGGTTGTAAACTAAGTCCAGTTGCAGACCTGTATGTTCCTTGCCATATCCGACTGCGTTTAACATTTTTAACGCTTTAATTGATGCGTCAAAAACACCGTATCCTCTTTGTTTATCCACATTTTCTTTGGTGTAGCACGGTAATGAAGATATTAGATGAATTTGATGCTTCTTAAAGAAGTCAGGTAGGTCGTAATATTTTTTATTGGATACAATGATGGTAAGGTTGGAACGAACAATAATATCATTGATATTTAGTTTAGTAAGCTCTTCTATAAACCATCGAAAGTGTGGGTTCATTTCCGGTGCTCCTCCTGTAATGTCAACAGTTGAAACGTTTGTTTTTTTTATAGCATTCAAACATTCTTGCAAGGTTTTTTTGTCCATTATTTCCTTGCGGTCAGGGCCGGCATCTACGTGGCAATGTTCGCATACCTGATTGCACATATAGCCGATGTTTATCTGGAAAACGTCTAATGGCTTTGTGCTTAAAGGAAACTGATTGGCTTCTTTTAATTTGTCAGCAAAACGAGTAAAAGAACTTAAATTTAAGACTTCAAGTTGCTGTTTTGGATTTGATATTTCCTTGTTTTGAGCTTTTAATGATTTTGTTTGCATACTTTTTTTTCTTAGGTCTTTATTTCTTGTAAAACCTGACAACAAAGGTATTGTTTTTTTTTGTGTTGTAATTTGTATATTATTATCTAAAGAAACTAAACCTTATTTTCTTATTGCTCATTTCACATAAAGCGGTTTTGTCGCTCTCATACTTCTTCATATTTTATTTCCATAGCTGGTGCTATGCAAAGAAAATATTCATCGTCTGAGAACTACAAACTCCACTTTCTTGCACTTATTTCATTTCGCGTTAGGGATAGGAGTGGCATCCTTTTGCCCTCCCTCCTTTTGGA
>JALWSJ010000001.1:605-9835 GCA_026993705.1 Flavobacteriales bacterium | reverse complement strand
CCGCCGTAGATGGTTTTGCAGACCACTGCCTAGCCACTCGGCCAAGAGACCTTATCGACACTACTAAAAGTTATCGGTTTGCAAAGATATAAAATATTTTTTATTCTTCAACTATTACAGCAACAAATTTCACATCACCATCCAAAGGCGGATTGATTTTTCGTACTTGCACCTTTACTTTTGATACAGAAAAATTATTTTTTATTTCTTCAACTATCCTGTAAGCTACGGTTTCTATCAAATCTGCACGAACATTCATCTGCTTTTCAACGATTTTATTGATTTCAACGTAATTAATTGTCTGCGTTAAATCATCGTTTAGTGCCGCGTATTTAAAATCAAACCAAACATCTACATCGGTTTCAAAATAACCTCCGATTTTAGTTTCCTCAGGTAAACAGCCGTGAAAGCTGTAGGTTCTTATTCCGTGAACTTGAATAATATTCATCTCTTTAAAACTTTATCAACCATTGAACAGAAATATTGGTAGGACGAGTTTCATTTCCTCCTGTATTTCCTGAATTGAACGTTGAAATATCAACTGAATGTGTATGTGCTCCGGTTGTACCTGAATTGAACGGAGCAATATCCACAGAGTGACTGTGACTTCCTGCCGTTGAAGAATTAAACGAAGGAATATCCACAGAATGATTATGATTTCCCCCTGACGCTGATTGAAAAGCAGGAATGTTTACGGAATGGTTGTGATTTCCGGAAGCAGAGGTCGTATTTGTATTATTTGCATAACTACTATTCCCCCAATTATACCATGGTATTTGAGAACCCGGCATAGTTAAATGATACCCAGGTATTGTATGAGTATGATTCCCAGCAGTTGACGTACCGGTATTCGGTGGATCCACCGAATGTGTATGATTTCCTGTTGTATTTGTATTTGTTGCAGGTGGATTAACAGAATGTTGATGATTTCCTGCTGCGTTAGTTGCTGTTGCTGGTGGGTTAACAGTATGAGCGTGATTTCCTGCTGAATTGGTATTCGTAGCAGGAGGATTAACGGTGTGAACATGTGAAGATATAGCTTCTTGTTGTTTTGTTCCAACCGCATCACCCGTAACGCCGTCTCCTCTATCTTGTCTTGAGGTTGCATCTAAATCTACTCCCTGTCCGTTATCCGTACCTCTTAGAAATTGCCCGCTGTAATTTGGCAAGTTAAACGTTGTACTTCCATCTCCATTTCCGTACATTGTACCAATAGTAGCAAACAAGTCGGAATACGTTGTTCTACTGACAGCACTACCATCTGCCAATAAATAACCTGTTGGAATTGCTCCTCCTGAATAGGCAATTACAGTACCTGCAGGAACAGCACTAGAAACTGCTTGATTGATTACAGGAGATAAATCTACTGTAATCGTTCCTCCATTATCTGTAATCGCTAAAGCACTTCCTGTTAAAGTAAAAGAGCTATTTAATTCATTTGTCGGGTCAGCATCGTTATCGGAAAGAGAAGATAAATCCACTTGAACATCTCCACCATTTTCGTACAAGTTTAAAATCGTTCCCATTAGGTTTAAACTATCTACATCGGTATCTATTGAATCTCTTAAACCGGTTATAAAAGTTGAGTTTGAAAAAAGTGTATCGGAATTGTTGACCAAAAACAAAATCGCACTGTCTTTTATTGCGGACAAATCAACATTTGCTGATGAACCGTCTTCTATATAGGCATTGAGAATTAAATTGGTAAGCGTTAAACTGTCGAGGTTTTGGTCATCTGTTCCGAAACTTCCATTTGCTCCTAGTACTCCTACCAAATCGGTCAATGTTATATAACGTACTACTCCTGTTGCATTATCGATGATTAACAATGAGGTGTCGCCAACAGTATAAGCGTTTATTCCGTCTATTCTTATTGGGTCATCTCCTGAATTTACCGGCGAGACATGTAAGGAATGTGTTGGTGTTGGTTGATTTACCCCAACATTTTGTGCTTTTAATGTCAATACGATATTAAGCACTATGAATATTAGCAAGTATATTTTTTTCATATTTTTTAATTTTAGAAGGTTGATTATTACAAATGTAAGATTTTTTTCTATAATTTTTACTTTCTTAACACTCATCCCGTTGCGTTAGGGATTGCCCCCCCTAACACAAGTATAATGAGCATTATAAAGTGTTTTATTTCCTTTATATTTCTTCAAAAATTATTTCCATAGCTCGGCTATGCAAAGAATTTTTTCATCATCTAATCTAAAGAAACTAAAACTCACTTTCTATGCACACATTCCACTCGCGTTAGGGATAGAAACGGCATCCTTTTGGGTTGTTGCACTTATGCAACCCAAAAGATATAGTGGATAGCCCGACCCTTATTTTCAAAAACAACGTTTAGCGAGAGCGATATGTTGTTTTTGAAAATAAGGGGAACGCCCAAATCATTCTACTCGTAAATACCCTTTACTACTTCTTTAAACTCACTCAATATCACTGCTGTTGCTCCCCAAACTACTTTATTATTCATGCTAAAATACGGTGCATCGATGTATAGTTTATTCTTATCGTAAGTCTTAATTTCTATCTTTTTTGTTTTTACATTTTGCTCATCCATTAGATCATCTAACGCTACTTCCAAAACTTGTTTTACCTCTCTTTTTTCAGCTTCAAAATGAGGCGTATAATCTAAAACCCCAACAAAAGGCGTAACCACAAAATTACTAGCCGAAATGTAAACATCAGTCAGTTCACCTAAAACTTGAATATCTTCTTTTTTAACACCAATCTCCTCTTCTGCTTCTCTAACGGCGGTTTCTTTTAATGATTCTCCGGGTTCATTCCTTCCTCCGGGAAAAGAAATCTGTCCACCATGTACTCCTTTATAATCGCTACGTTCTATCAAAGCGAAAAACACACGATTATTTTTAGGATACAACAAAAGTAAAACAGCTGAAATATTTGCATCCTCCGTTATCTCCTTAGGCGTGGTTCTTTTGTAAGGCGACATGATATTATGTGCTGATTCACCCGGCAATTCTTCACCCAATTTTATATAAATTTTATTTATTAACTCTGAAAAATTCATCGTATTTACGCTGTATTTACCAACCTTATCCCTACAGTAAACAACATAGATTTTGCTCTATCTGTTTAACCTATTGAATTTTATCTATTTAAGGATATATTTTTGTTTTTTTTTATATATTTGCACTCCGCTTTTTAAAATGAAAGGCATCAAGAATTACCTAAGAAAAAAAATATTATAATGAATTTTATTACCATTGGTTTGATTGCTTTGACTTCCCTCATGCTTACAGTCGTCAAAGATAACGAAAAGCATCTATATAGAAAAGCTTCGAACGAATTTGATAAAGGAAATTACCAAGAGGCTATTGTCAATTTTCAGAAATTAACCGAATTAGATTCAAATAATAGTGAATATCATTTCTTAACGGGACTTTCTTACTATAAAATGCACCAAGATTTGGATAAAGCTATTCATTATTTTAACAATAGTATCAATCATTTTGAGAAAGACACCATTGCTGAAGCTTATTATTATTTAGGTCGGTCTTACCGTGAAAAAGGGGAATTTGAAAAAGCAAAACAAGCTTTTAAAACTTTTGAACACTTTTTAAAGGATAATGATACAGGAAATGCTCTACGTACAGAAATAGAAACAGAATACCAATGGGTGGACAATGCTATTGCTTATAAAGAAAAACTTAAAAACGGGTTAAGGGTTGAAGATATGCCTAGTTCACTTAATAGTGTTTACGGTGATTATGCTCCTGTTTATATTGAGGAATTAGATTTATTGGCTTTTACTTCTAGAAGACCAGGCATATCGAATGAACTGGCTTTTGACCATAAGTACTATGAGGATATGTACTTCTGTAAAAGAAGAGATAGTAATTGGGTACTGCTAACTGAGGAAGAGAAAAATTTTATCTTTAACGAAAAAGCAATTGAAAACACCAAAGAACATGATGCTTATGTAGCCTACGAAAGTAAGCAAGATATGTTTGTTTACAAAAACAATAAAATCTACCGAACCAAATTTGTGAATGGCGAATGGTCTGAATTAGAAGAATTTGATATAGCTAACAAAGGAGCAAAACAAACGCCAAGTATAGCTTTTACTCCAGATGAAAACACCTTGTATTTTGTACATACACAAGCGGAAGGCAAGGGAGGAAAAGATATTTATGTTACGCATAAAGATGATAAAGGAAATTGGTCTAAACCCGAAAACATGGATATCAACACTCCTTTAGACGAGGATGGTCCTTTTGTGTCAAGAGATGGCAAAAAGCTGTATTTTTCTTCAAAAGGACATAATAGTATGGGAGGTTACGACTTCTTTAGATTGGATTTAACCGACAAAAACGCTAAACCTGTAAGAATGAAAGAACCATACAACTCATTAGCTGACGATATTTTTATTGACATAAGCAATGATGAAAAACACGGTTTTATTTCATCTAACAGAGAAGGTTCTATCGGAGATATGGATATTTTTGAAATCTTCTTTAAACCTTATAGCACCACATTTGAAGGATTGGCAGTTTATAAAAATGATTATTCTCCTGCTCATGCTGAAATTATTATAACCGATAAAGAAACAGGAAAAGAAGTTAAACGAATACAACCTGACCCAAATACAGGAAAATATAACGTTTCTTTGGAAAACAATAAAACATATGTTTTTAAAGTCAACGGAAGCGAAGACAATGAGGAATTTGTCTTAGATTTTACCGTTCCGGAACAAGACAAAGACGTACATTCCATTCAAGTAATAGAATTAGAAAATCATAAAAACAACAAAGGTCAAACCGATGCCAAAATTCTGACCGTAAAATCATATTTCGACAATATGGATACGCAATTGGCATTAGACACTCCTCCAACATTTAACAAAGATAGTGAATGGTATAAAGAACTTTCAAAAACTAACACTATTAAAGTTGTTGATTTTGCAGATACCAAATTTGAACGTCATTTCGGTTACAATCAAAACGAAATTGAACACGATGAACGATTTGCTCAATTTTTGGAAAATTTAGAAACTTTACTACAAACTGAAGGTAAAGTTACAGTAAATATTGAAGCTAGTGCTTCTAAAGTGCCAACCCGTACATTTGTAACTAACGAAAGATTAGCAAAGAAAAGAGCGGAAGTTCCAAAAGATAAAATCATTTCCTATTTCAAATCTAAAGGGATAGATGTAACCGATAAAATAAACTTCGTTATTACTAGTGCTGTACAAGGTCCCAACTACAAAAACGACTTTGATACAAATAGAGGATTGTACGAAGAATTTCAATACGTGAAAGTTAACGTGGCAAAAGTAAAGTAAGTTAGTATATTTATTTTGTTAATTTTTTACAAAAAAGTATCCATATTGACTTCTGTCATATCTTCTATTCATAATTTTTAATTATATTGTGCCGATTAATAACGGTAACTCGTTTTTGCTATATCTTTATTCTGATATGGTTACCCCAGTGAATTTCAACTTAAATTTCCCCTTTCACTAATTAAGTTCTTAAATTCTCCTAACAAAACAAAACGAGTACTCCTGTAATAAGATAAAACATGAAAAAAGTAAAATTTAGAATAGAAGAATTGGTTCACACAGCACCAACGGTATTGTTTAATTGCTTAATCAGCCCAAGTGGTTTATCCGAATGGTTTGCCGATGACGTTAACATTAACGGAGATATTTACACCTTCTTTTGGGAAGGAGATGAAGAATCAGCAAAACTATTAAAATCCAAAAAAGGAAATGAAGTTCGCTTTCAATGGTTGGATGATGAAGGGACAGACTACTACTTTGAAATGGAAATACAAATCGACGATTTAACCAAAGAAGTAGCATTGGTAATCACCGATTTTGTAGAAGAAGATGAATTAGACGAAGCAAAACTCCTGTGGGAAAGCAATATCAATAAACTAAAATCAGCCATAGGAGGATAATCATATTTTGGACGTTCCCATTACAGCATAAAAAAGTAGTTCCGTTCTCACTACACCACTTTTTATGCTGTAATGGTCAGGCTATCCGCTATATCTTTTGGGTTGCATAAACGCAACACCCCAAAAGGATGCCACTTCTATCCTTAACGCGGTAATAAAGTAGCATCAAATAAAACTTACAAAACTTCATACTTCCTTTAATTTTTAGTGATAATAGCAAAACGACGGGCAAAAATCCAAAGATAAAATACTTAACGTACAGTCTGAAAAGTTCAGTTCAAAAAACTTCTTCATAAAACAAACAACTATAAAATAAGTTCTTATTTTCGCGTTTGAGTTGTTCTATTAATTAAAAATAGAGTAACTCATTTTTAACTTTACTTTAATTGAAGAAATTAACCAAAGTCATAGTCGGAGCCTTTATAGGTCCATTCGTTCTCGTCTTTCTGATATGGATGGTCATATTAGACATGCAATTTCTTTGGCTGTATATAGACGACCTTATGGGAAAAGGTTTGGAGTGGTATATCATTTTAGAACTCCTGTTCTACGCTTCTGCAAATTGGGTACCCATTGCCCTTCCCCTATCCATACTTCTCGCATCAATCATGACCTTTGGCAACCTAGCCGAACATAACGAACTAACAGCAATGAAAGCCTCTGGACTTTCATTAGCAAGAATAATGCGACCTCTTGTAATCTTTATGTTGTTTATTTCTGCCGGAGCCTTCTATTTCTCTAACAACCTATGGCCGAGAGCCAACTTTAAGATGCGAGTTTTGATTTTTGATATTCAAAAAACAAAATCAGACATCATTTTTAAAGAAGGTATTTTCTTTGATGGACTAGAAGATTTTAATATAAGAATTGGTAAAAAAAATGAAGACGGCACATTCAGCGACTTACTCATTTATGATTATACTGAAATGAATCAACACCAAGATTACTCCAAAGACCCAAGGGATTATAAAAGAGTAATCAGTGCCAAAAAAGGAGCAATTATTCGTCCGGAAAATAGCTCACTAATGATTCTCAATCTATACGACGGATTTATTTTTCAAGAATGGAGTCCCAAAGAAATTAAGGATAGTAAATATCCTTTTATGCGTTATTATTTTGATAAAGCTACCCTTAAAATAAAGTTGAAATCATTTGATTTTGAACGGTCTGATGAGGAAGAATACTCTAAAGACGAACGCTTTTTATCCCTAACGCAATTAAAACACCTAAAAGATTCGGCAATAAAAGCACACAAACGAACACAAATAGCACGTTACCATACACAACGTAATAAATTTACCATCACCCGCGGTATAGATGACACTATCCCCGCTGGCTACGATAGTATTACTGCTACTCAAAATTACTTTGTTAAATTAGACAGCCTCTCACAAAAAAGAAGCATCACCAAAGCTATAGAGCTTACCAGAGGACTCATCAAAAACATGAAAGTTCCCATCGCTATGGAAGAAAGCCACCAACGATACATCATGAAAAAAGACATCAGCTGGCATCAAAAATTTACTCTTTCTTATGCTTGTATGATGTTATTAATTTTAGGTAGTTCACTGGGGGCAATTGTAAAAAAAGGAGGTATAGGTATTCCGGTCTTAATAGGTATCATCTTGTTTCTATTTTATTTTATCTTTACACGTGCAGGAGAAGAAATGGCTATGGATGGGGGACTATCTCCTTTGGTTGGAATGTGGCTCAGTGCTATTATTCTTACCCCTGTTACTATTTTTGTCTTTATTAAGGCTAACAATGATTCAAAACTTTTTGATATGGACTTTTATGTACGCCTTCTTCAAAAACTAAAACGCAAAAAATGAAAGTATTACAACTTTGCCATAAACCGCCTCAACCTGCAATAGATGGAGGATGTATTGCTATAAATAACATTACCAAAGGTTTTTTGCAAAACAATATTTCAGTAAAAGTACTAACCATAGCAACTAAAAAACACCCATTTCTCCCCTATAAAATTGACCCTCATTTTTTTAAAGAAACTCAAATTGAATCTGCCTTTGTAGATACGGAACTCAATATTGTCGATGCCTTTTCTAATCTGGTAACCTCCGACTCTTATAATATTAGTCGATTTTTTTCCCCTGATTTTGACAGCCTTTTAAGACAAACACTTAAAGAAGAAACTTTTGATATTATTCACTTGGAAAGTCTTTTTATGACTACTTATTTGGGAACAATCAAAAGGCTATCCAAGGCAAAAGTAATTCTCCGTTCTCACAATTTGGAGTACATGATTTGGGAACGACTAGCGGACAGCACCACCAACAAAGCTAAAAAAATATACTTGAATATTTTAGCCAAGCAACTCAAACGTTACGAACTTAACATCATCAATCAAGTTGATGGAATAGCTTCTATTACGAATGAAGATGGCAAAAAATATAAAAAAATGGGATGTTCTCGCCCCATTGTAACTATTCCTTTCGGTATTGATTTAACGGATTACAAAAGTTATACACCCGCTAACCCTTCTCACTTAGATTTATTTCATATCGGTTCTATGGATTGGAAACCCAACCTTGAAGGAGTAGCATGGTTTTTAGAAAAAATTTTCCCTAAAATACAACATAATTTTCCCAACCTGAAATTCCATTTAGCAGGGAGAAATATGCCGAACTGGCTACTGGAAAACGGCAAACATGAATCTATTATTAATCATGGAGAAGTTGAATCTGCCCAACAATTCATACAACAACATCAAATTATGGTTATCCCTTTGCTTTCTGCAGGAGGAATGCGTATTAAAATAATTGAAGGAATGGCACTCGGAAAAGTAGTATTATCTACTTCTATTGGCGCAGAAGGTATTGATTATACCGACAGGGAAAATATTCTTATCGCTAATAAAAAAAATGATTTTGTAAAACAGCTTCAGTGGCTGATGGAAGAACCTGAAAGAATAACTAAAATTGGAAAAAATGCTCGTAAACTTGTTGAAACAACATACAGTAACAAAAAAATAAATCAGAAACTTGTTCGTTTTTATAATCAACTAAAATAGACTATTAACCACATGAGAAATTATTATTACACTTTAGTTATATACCTCGTTTTTACACTTATAACCATCTCATCATTCGCACAAGAGATAAAAACATATTCTAACGACCCATACGGACTAAAGGAGTTCACTTTAGATAACGGACTAAAAGTTTATTTAGTAGAAAACCACAATAAACCCGAAATATACGGTGGTTTTGTTGTAAATGTAGGAGGCAAAAACGATCCGGAAGACAATACCGGAATGGCTCATTATCTAGAAC
>JALWSJ010000001.1:0-595 GCA_026993705.1 Flavobacteriales bacterium | reverse complement strand
CACATGTTGTTTAAAGGGACAACAAAAATGGGAACAATCGACTACGAAAAAGAAAAAGTTCATTTAGATAAAATCACAGCTCTTTACGACGAGTTAGCTCAGACAACTAATGCAGAAGAGCGGTTGGAAATTCAGAAAAAAATCAACGAAGAATCCAAATTAGCTTCGGAATATGCTTTACCCAATGAATTTGACCGAATTATAGCCGAAATGGGAGGCACGAAACTCAACGCATTTACCTCGCAAGATATGACGGCTTATATTAACGTCTTACCACCAACAGAAGTAGAAAAATGGCTAGAAGTTTATGTTCATCGATTTGAAGAACCTGTGTTTCGCCTTTTTCAATCGGAGTTAGAAACCGTATATGAAGAAAAAAACAGAATGCTGAACTCCCCTATTAATTATTTAATTCTACAATTTCAAGCCAATCTATTCAAAGGACACCCTTATGGAGATAAAACTGTACTCGGAAAAACAGAACACCTCAAAAACCCCTCGCTTTCAGCTATGTATAATTATTTCCACAAATACTACGTAGCTAATAATATGGCCTTAATATTAGTGGGAGATTTCAACAGCGAAGAAGTTATTC